>JAUWMS010000230.1 GCA_030613045.1 Candidatus Latescibacterota bacterium
GATGCGGCGATATCCTAAGCGCGTCCTGGGATATGCCTTCCTCAATCCGAGATACGAGGACGGGGTGTTGGCCGAACTGGAGCGGTGCGTATCTCTCGGGATGCGGCAGATCAAGTTGCACAGTTGCAATGGATATCCGTACGACGGGAAGCGCTACCGCCCGGCTTATGAGTTTGCGAACGAGCAGGGCTTCCCCATCCTGGCGCACACGTGGGGGAAAGATGCGGAGGTGTTTGAACCCCTGGCGGAGGAATATCCGAATATCCCGTTTATCCTCGCGCATTCCGGGGTAAGCGATTTCGACACGTACGTGAGGTTGGGGAAAAAGCGTTCCAATATCTATCTCGATCAGGCGACCTCGCAGGTGGGATATGGATGGATCGAGCGATTTGTGGAGGAAGTGGGGGTGGAGAAAATCCTCTTCGGCTCCGATATGCCCTTCATCTCCGCGCCCCAGCAGATCGGAAAGGTGCTTTACGCGCGGATCAGCGATGCGGACAAGCGGAAGATTTTGGGAGAAAATGCAAAACGCATATTCAGGTTGGAATCATAAGTAGTTGGACAGAATCTTTTTCATATTTTCACCGCAGAGACGTGGAGAGCGCAGAGCATTTCAAAACCTTGCCTGTGGGTTTTTTCTGCGTTCTCTGCGTCTTTGCGGTGAAATTGTAATTTGATTTTGTCCACTTATTTGACGGCAATTTGGAATCGGGAATGAGCGCAATGAGTAAGATGCAGGTCACTTTGTATTTCGCATTTTGCACTTTACATTTTTTATTGAAGTTTTTGCAGGAGGCACTCCAATGACCGACGTTGTCTCTGTGGGTATCCTCGTGGCGGATGCACTGGGGAAGCCGATTGACCGGATTCCGGAGGAGGATCGCCTTGCGCTGTTCGAGCGGATGGAACTGCACATCGGCGGCTGTGCGGCGAATACGGGAATCGCGTTGAGCAAGTTGGGGGCGAAGGTGAAGGTGGTTGGGAAAGTGGGCGCGGACGGGTTCGGGGATTTTATCGTGAAGACTTTGCAGAAGGAGAACGTAGATGCCGACGGCGTGGTCCGGGACCCTTCCGTGAGCACGTCGTTTACGTTCGTAATGATTTCCTCGGCGGGCAAACGGCGATTTTTGCATTGTATGGGCGCCAGTGCGGCGTTCTCTTTGGACGACATCGATCTGGGGGTGCTGGACGACGCGCGGATTCTGCACGTGGCCGGCACCTATCTGATGCCCACCTTCGACGGGGAACAGACCGCCGAGCTTTTGAAACAGGCGCAAAAACGCGGGGTGATTACCTCGATGGATACGGCGTTCAACGATCGGGTGGAGGATTGGAACAAGATCGCCGATCCGTGCCTGCCGTATTTGGATTATTTTCTGCCGAGTTTCGAGGAGGCGGAGAAGATCACAGGGGAGTCCGATCCACAACGCATCGCGAGGAGGCTGAAAGAACGTTGTCCCGGAATGGTGGGGATCAAGTTGGGCGCAGAGGGATTTTATCTAAAGACGGACGAAGTGGAGAAGCGTTTTCCACCGTATTCGGTGAAGGTAGTAGATACTTCGGGAGCCGGAGATTCTTTTGTGGCAGGTTTTCTCAGGGGCCTTCTGGAAGGCTGGGACACGGAGCGTTGCGCCCGCTTCGGAAGCGCCACGGCGGCCTTCTGCATCGGCGCGATCGGATGCACGACGGGCCTGCGTTCGATGCAGGAGACGTTGGATTTTATGGAACGCGCCGGATAGGGGGGAAAGGGATCATCATTACGAGGGGAACTTGATCGTATAGGACGTATAGGAATTTCCATTTTTCAGGTTGATTCAGTTCCGGGCAGAATCCTTTCCAATTAGGAAACCAGGAAGCCAGGAGAAAAGCGATCTCTCCAGAATGGACCTTAGCCCTCTCCTGGTTTCCTGGGTTTCTGATAGAAAACACCCTCTGCTTATCAAAACCCTGCCAAAGCCCGCCCGAAGGGCGCTAAGTGCAAAGATCATCGCAACGTGAACGCTACCTATCTCTATAAAAAAAGGCTTCTCTTCGTAAAAAAGAGAAGCCCTTTTTTTGTCCCGTCCAATTCAAACAGCTTGTGCGGAGGCCACCTCCCATTCCGAATATACGAAGGCCTTGAGAATCTTCAAATGGGTCGTTCGGATGAGGATTTTTCCGTTTCTTCTCTTTCTCAGCCTGGGCACGATAACCGGCCGATGCGTTCCGTCCAGGCGATCCATAGAGAGCACAAGCACCAGATCGAAAATACGTTGTACCAAACGTATGCCTTCGGAGGTGAGCACGTTCTGAATTCTGGCCTCATTCGATGGGTCTGTTCGAAAAAGCCGGGCAAGGGGGTCGAATAGTTTCTGAACCTGATGGAAAAAAGGCGTTTCGGAGGTATGGATATACATAACCCGGCGGGACAGAAGGACCTCTTTGTACGCGACGTCGAAGTGGAGGCGGAGAGGGGGTTCATTGAAGCGGTGATAGCTGGCGGAAGGTTCTATGCCGATATTCATCACAGCGGACTTGTTTCGATAATCAATCTTCCCCTCAACGCCCATGTGGAAAAGATCGGGCGCTATATTGAGCCGAAACGCGATGCCTCCGTCCTGAGGGGTGATTTCTATAAGACCCAGGCTCCCATTCCATCCCGACAGCACCTGTACACGAAAAGGGGCCATCGTGCTTTGGGCCAGCATGGGAGAGACATCGCGCAGAGGCGTCGCTTCGTAGCCGAATTTTCGCGGCTGGCGGGGTCTGGAAATGGATGGGGAAAGGTTCATCATAGGGATGGCGTGTGTTTTGGTTGCGAAACGGAAGCAATTTGTGCAGCGGAAGTTGCATAAACTGTGAGGCGAAGGAACGAAGCCCGGCAACCGGGTCTTTCGTGCTCCGCGGCAGACGTGTCGAAAAAGCCGTTTTCCGCTTCTTTCGGCAGGACGCAGACTCCTTCTCATGATCGGCATATCGGGACAAAACTTTACAGATAAGCGGAGGTTCTGGATGACGCAGCGCGTATTTCCTATGATCGAAGGACGGCTGGAGAGGATGCACAAAAGGCTTGACATGTTGCTTCCCGGTGCATATATTCTCTTCGATGTCCCAGAGCAGGCCATCGCCGGATTCTATCGGGAAACGCTTTTTTGAAAAACAGACGTAACTTCACCTGCATTGTTCACCGATCTGCGTTTTCACGCTTGGTTTCGGATCTATGAATAATGCAAGGTAGATGTCCCGTTAGGGACAGAATATTTATAGCATTCGAAATAGCCAATATCTTCTCTTTAGTCCCGTAAGGGACGAAATATATATGGCAAACACATAATGATGAAAGGTACATTCTGAAGGATATTGGATAACTATGCCGTCCCTACGGGACTTGGAAATGTCTGTTTTTTGGATTGTTTTGCTATAGATATGTTGTCCCTAACGGGACAGAACCCCGCTCCAGGGGGCTGGCAGCGCAGTTTACCGGGCTTTGCAGGCGTATCGGTACGATTGATCGTCACGCTAACTCTCACCATGCCCGGCATCGAGTGCGATGCGTTTGGCCGTTTCTGCACATGTCCGAAACTAACGCGGGAACAAATTTCCCCGCTTCGTCTCCTGAATGTTTCACCAATCTGCGTTTTCACGCTTGGCTTCGGATTTATGAATAATGCAACTTCAAAAACCTCGTCACGATTTTTGGATAGAAAAGGCTCTTCCGACAGAATCTCACCAATCACCAAGGGGCCTTCGAGAGGAAGTCCCAAATATCTCACTTGCGTTGGGGTTATCAACGGGCAACGCCTATGTCCGATTTCAAAACAGTCAGACGCCGGATTCTGACCGCGAGTATGCTGCTTTCCATACTGCTTCACGGAGCGGCGTTTTTGCTTTTCGGGATGCTGTCCTTCGGGGAGGAGACCCGGGTTTATCGCGTGTTGTTCCGACCTGCCGGGCCCATTCGGGCCAGGCGATTCAGGGTGATCGCCACGGGAAGAAGCAGCCCGGAGGTGATCATGGAGCGATTGCTCCGGTACGCGGAGCCCGAAATGCGCGCCATGCCCGTGTTGGTTCCGTTTTTGGGTGAAGTGCGGCTTCCGGAGCCGCCTGCCCGAGAGGAGCGATTGCCCGCCATCGCGGGGGCAAAGCTTTCTGAATTTTCGCTTCCGCCCCCGGAGCGGATCCCCACGGAGGAGCTTGGCGTGCCAAAGCGCTCCCGCTTCGATGTGGCGCTCGATCTGTTGAGGTGGGAAGATTTGGAGAAGGCCGGACTCAAGTCCTTCGTCGTCGTGGATCCGGGTGATCGGCGGAACCTCGTGGGATTTTTCCACATCGCCCGGAGCCAGGGTTTCGAGGGGATGGATCTGACCCGGCTTGCGGAAAATTTGAGCCGCCGCACCAAGCTCCGCGTCCGAGCCGAAGACCATTCCGTAAGTCTTCGCTCCCCGCAACTCCTCAAAGCGCCCCTGCTCTTTATGGGACGCCCGGGCCCCGTTCAGTACGACGACTCCGGAGCGAAGCGCGAACCGTTGGGTGTGGGCGTGGATACGCTCAAGGTCGTTGCAGGCGTCGAAAAACAGGACGTCGAGTTTCTTGCTGCCTATCTTCTGAAGGGCGGATTTCTGGTCCTTCCGAACATCGAGTTGTACGACCAGCTTCAACGTCATCTCCGGGAGGCGCATCCGGATCGTTTTAGCTTCTTCGATCTTCCGGACGATCACGAATTCTTTCACAGTTATTACGACATCGCCCCGCAGGGTTTGTACGCGCTTTTTCGGAAGGAAAATTTGGGCAAAGAATCCCCTTTTCGTTCGCTTCCCTCCGTGTTCAGGGGCATCAGATTGGAGGGACGGTTGGTCGCCTTCGCGCCCATGGAGGTTCCGAGCATAGGGGCCACCCCGGATTCGTCGGTGTCGGCGCTTTACGGGCCTTTGACTAAGCTCTCCACCAACCTAATCGTCTTTGCCCTGACGCAGCCCGGCGGCATCGGATACACGGTTTTTAAGGACTCCAAGCCGGAACGCTCCTACCAAGGGGAGCCGAATGCCGCTCTGGCGGTCCTGAGAAGCGGAGACGCGGAGGCGTTGGATTTGGCGCGCGCAGCGGTCTTTTTGGACGGGGAGCGATTATCCAAAGGAGAGGGAGTGGACGAAGGAAGCGCGTACGACGGGATGTTCTTCCATCCCCTGACCGGGGGGAAACGCACGGTGCGAATCGAACACGAAGGGAAAATCGCGGAACGAGCGGTTGTGCTCCGAGGGGATCGCGTGACCACGCTCACCATCGGCTCCGCGCGCTTTTTATGGATGACGAGGCTGCGGGCCGAGGTCTCCGGGGAGGATGAATCGGTTCCGGCGTGGCGCGCCCGGACCGCGCATCTGAAGATCAGGGATGTGGAATGAATGCGCTGCAAAGCCGCAACCAAACTCCAAAAGCAATGGGACACGGATCCCACGGATTTTCACGGATCAAACAAAGTGAATACAGATGGAAATCCGAACAACCCTTACC
>JAUWMS010000513.1 GCA_030613045.1 Candidatus Latescibacterota bacterium
ACGACATTCTTCCCGCCGGGCCGCTGACCCAGCATCTCAGGAGCAATCTTCCCGCCATTGCGCGCTTCGTGTATCATTACGAGGACCCCACCTTCCCGGAGCGGGCGATCCAAAGCGGCGGCGGATTCATCGTCGGAGGAGAGAACTACGGCCAGGGTTCGAGCCGGGAGCATGCGGCGCTGGCTCCGAAGGAATTGGGAATCACGGCGGTCCTGGCGCAATCCTTTGCCCGCATTCATCGCACCAATTTGATCAACTGTGGGATCGTGCCGCTCGTGTGCGACGTCTCCGGGATAGATCAGGGAGATCGGTTGGAGATCGAGCTTGGGGATCTCAAAGGAGACGTGAGAGTAGCCAATCAAACGAAGGGAGCGGATATCGCGGTGCATCCCGACTGGACCGACCGGGAGACGAGCATCCTCCGGGCCGGTGGAATTCTGGCGTTTGCGAAGGATGAGATTCAGCGCTGAGAACGCGGAGAACGCGGAGAAACCCCCAAGCCCTTCCCTCCCCACCGTGACGTGAACGTCACGGTGGGGCAGCCTCTCCCACCGAACCGTGTGGTTTATCGCACGGCGGGAGGGGGCGGGGCCATGCATAACCACGGATTGAAAAACATCGCGGATCAGATGCGGTGTTTGTGGGTTTATCCGCGCAGGTCTGAAATCCGCGGTTATAAAGAGAAGGCGAAGCGATGCCCCCCCGCCTTCTTGCCGCGTCGCCCCGCTTTATCCGATGCGCTCTTGGGGGATAAAGGAAAGCCGCCCTATGCTTATGACCTGGGGCGGCTTTCCTGTACCTGAAAAAAGCCTTGCTTTCTCAGGTAGGTTTGGCTATCTTTTGACAAAATAAAATCCTCAAACGATCTTGAGAAGTCCCCACTGTGCACCAATCACCAATCACCAGCGAGGAACTATGTCGAACCCTGACCTTACCAAACAACCCGAACGCATCGAGGTAAAAAACGAAAAACTATCCGTCCCGGATCATCCCATCGTCCCCTTCATCGAGGGAGACGGCATTGGCCCGGACATCTGGCGAGCCACGAAAACCGTTCTGGACGCGGCGGTAGAGGAAGCATACAACGGCAAGCGTCAAATCGAATGGATGGAAATCTTCGCCGGAGAAAAGGCACACCAACAATGCGGCGCATGGCTGCCCCCGGAGACGATGGAAGCGATCCGAACGCACCTTGTTGCCATCAAGGGCCCGCTGCCCACGCCGATAGGCGGCGGGTACCGGAGCCTGAACGTGACCTTGCGGCAGGAGTTGGACCTGTACGCCTGCATCCGGCCCGTGCGCTACTTCGAGGGCGTACCCTCACCGGTCAAGCATCCTGAGAAGGTGGACGTGGTGATCTTCCGGGAGAATACGGAGGACGTGTACGCCGGGATCGAGTGGCCCCAGGGATCGGAAGCAGCGCGGGACGTGATCGGCTATCTGAACCGGGAGATGGGCACGCACCTCGCCGCGGATTCGGGCATCGGGATCAAACCCATCAGCATTCACGGGACCAAGCGCTTAGTTCGGAAGGCCATCCGGCACGCCATCGAGCAGAAATGCGACAGTGTGACGCTGGTGCACAAAGGCAACATTATGAAATACACGGAGGGCGCGTTCAGGGACTGGGGATACGAAGTGGCCCAGGAGGAATTCGGAGATCGTACGCTGAGCGAGGCGGAGCTATGGGAGCAATTCGGAGGTCAAAGGCCGAAGGGGAAGGTCGTCATCAAGGACCGGATCGCGGACAGTATGTTTCAGCAGGCGCTGCTTCGTCCGGAACAATACAGCGTACTCGCCACGCCGAACCTCAACGGAGATTACCTCTCCGACGCGATAGCCGCGCAGGTGGGCGGCATCGGCATGGCCCCGGGAGCCAACATCGGAGACTGGATCGGACTCTTCGAGGCCACGCACGGGACCGCTCCGAAATACACCGGGCAGGATAAAGTGAATCCGGGTTCCCTGATCCTGTCGGGAGTGATGATGCTGGAATATATGGGATGGAACGAGGCGGCGGACTTGATCGTTCGGGGGCTGGCGGAGACGATCCAGCAGAAACGCGTCACGTACGATTTAGAGCGGCAGATGAAAGGAGCCACGCTGGTGAAATGTTCGGAGTTCGGAGCGGCGATTGCGGAAAATATGCGGGCTGGGTGAGAAGGAGGATCGCCAAAGAGGCCGTTGCAAAAGCCTTATCCGACGAGATTTCTTCGGCCAATAAGAGCGCCCTCTTCGCTCGAATCAAGGAAGGGAAAGCACCATGCCTGAGTTACCGGAAATATGCAACCTGGCCCGACAAATGAATGAGGAACTCCGTGGAAAGAAAATCGTTCAGGTGAGAGTGCATCAGGAAAAATGTCTGAATGTGCCCGTGGAGGACTTCGAATCGCTCGTGAAGGGCAAGACCATAGGACCCGTCGCCTCACGGGGCAAGTGGATATTCACAAAACTCGAGCCGGAGGCGTGGTTTCTGCTCAATCTCGGGATGGGGGGGGACGTCCTCTACCACACGCCCGGCAAAGCCCTTCCGGACAAATATCAGGTGCGGCTGGATTTCGACGACCACTCCGTGCTCACGATCCGGTTCTGGTGGTTCGGGTATGCCCACGCGGTTGCACAAACCGGTTTGGAAGCGCACCAAATGACCT
>JAUWMS010000457.1 GCA_030613045.1 Candidatus Latescibacterota bacterium
ACCATCGCCCTCGTCAAACGCACAGTGGTAATTCCTTTGTTCATCTCTCCGGGCGGTGTCGGTCAGATTTGCCGGCACGGCGACGCGATTTTCTTTTATTCGGTGATCAGCGGCAGAAATCCGGAGCTTCTGATCGGCCAGCAGGTCAAGGCGGCTCCCGTGCTCAAGGCAACCAACCTCGAAGCGATCCCGACCGGCTATATGCTGATCGAGAGCGGCAACTTCACCTCGGCGGAATACATCAGCGACACCCGCCCGATTCCCAGAAATAAGAGCGATATTGCCAAAGCCCACGCGCTCGCGGCGGAGTATCTCGGGATGAAGATGGTGTATCTCGAGGCGGGAAGCGGCGCGCGGCTGTCCGTCCCGGAGGAGATGATCCGCGATGTGGCCGACTATATCTCGCTGCCCATCATCGTGGGAGGCGGCATCCGCGATCCCGAGGAAGCCCGGAGGAAGGTTGAGGCCGGAGCCTCCTTTGTAGTTACGGGCAACGTGATGGAGGAGAGCAAGAGCCCGGGCCTGATCCGGCGTTTCGCGGAGGCGGTTCATGTCGGGGAACAGGGATCAGGGGTCAGGGATCAGGCTCCCAACACGGCGGGTGGGAGGATGCTGAAAGCTGAGCATAAATAATTTTCAAGAACACCTTCGCCCTTTTTGGTAGCGGAAGCCCGGTATTCATGCGGGGTTTCAAATCCGCAATCTGAAATCCGAAATCCGAAATTCACTTATGATTGACATTCATTGCCATCTTTTGCCCAACGTGGACGACGGGCCCAAGACCTGGGGCGAAACCCTCGCACTGATCGCCGTCGGAATGGAGGAGGGGATCGAGACTTTTGTGGCGACTCCTCACATCACGGATAATCTGAATGCGGAGCGGGATCGTCTTCTCCGTGCCCGACTCTACGAATTGGAGGAGCGTCTGGACGCGGAGGGACTGCACGTCGAGGTGGTGCTTGGGTCCGAGATCTTCTACCAGTTCGGTCTGGAGAAGATTCGTGATCTGGAGGCGGGTACGTTCGGAGGGAACGGACGCTATTTCCTTTTGGAATTGAACCTTGCATCCTTTCCGCCGCATCTTGAGCAGACGTTGTCCCGATTGCAGGCGATGGGGCTTTCTCCTATTCTGGCTCATGCAGAGCGGTACGCCAAATTTTCCGGCAACATGAAGCGTCTCCGGGAATTGGTCTATGGAGGCGTGCTCGTTCAGGTCAACAGCGGAAGTCTCACCGGGCGATTCGGACGACCTATCCAAAAGATGAGCCATAAGCTCCTTGCGGAGAATCTGGTGCACTTCGTGGCCACCGACGCACACAACATCACGACGCGGCCTCCGCTTCTGAGAGAGGCTATGGATGTCGTGGCGCAACTGAAGGGAACGGAGGAGGTTCGGAGATTGTTTGATACGAATCCGGCTCGGGCTATTCGGGGCGAATGGATCGAATCGGACGTGCATCCCTTTATGGAAGAACGGGTCAGCTCGGCCCGGAGATTCTGGCGCAAGCTCATTGGTCAGAATGGATAAAACAAAAGCTCACCACGGAATAACACGGAAAAAGACGGAAAAAGACAATATGGGTAAATTGCTTTATGAAGCGTTAACGTACAAAATCGTTGGAGTTGCCCGGGGAGTATATTATGAATTGGGGCCAGGGTATTTGGAATCCGTCTATGAAGATGCTTTGTGTTACGAATTTGACTTACTGAAGATTTCTTACCAGAGGCAGATTGATTTAGATGTTCATTACAAGGACGTTGTTTTTAAGCGCCGGTTTCGAGCTGATTTGTTAGTAGATGGGAAAGTGCTTGTAGAAAATAAAGCGATAAAAAAGCTCACAACTCAAGATGAGGCTCAGTTGCTTAACTACTTGAAAATAACGGGTATAAGGGTAGGCTTATTATTCAATTTCGGTGCGGATAAATTTGATATGTTACGAAGGATTCGTTGATCGTGGTTTTCGGTGCACTTCCGTGTGATTCCGTGGTAAAAGGATTCGTTGATCGAGATTTTCGGTGTACTTCCGTGTGATTCCGTGGTGAGAAGTGATGGATAAAACAATGGATCGAGTGCTTTGCTACGGCGTCCTGTGCGTGGATCAGATCGTTCGCACAGCCACCTATCCGCAGCCCGATGGACACGCCCGCATCCTCGAAGATGGACAATTCATCGGGGGAGAAGCGGCGAACTCGGCTACGATGTTGGTGCGTCTTGGGGTTCCCGTCACGTTGCGGGGCAACTTCATCGGAACGGATGAGCGCGGGCGTTTCTTTCTAAAGACCGTGCGCGCCATCCCCGACCTGGAATGCTCAGGTGTCGTGGTCAAGCCCGGATTTCAAACTCCCTATGCAATCATTGTAGCGAGTCAGCGGGATGGGCATCGGACCATCCTCGGATCGTTTTCGGACATGCAATCTCCCACGCTGAAGGAGGAAGATTTTGAGGGAATTCGGCTATTGTCCGTAGATCCTTTCGCGGGGGACTGCGCGCTGAAAGCGGCGGAGTTGGCCAAAGCACGGGGACTCCCGGTGCTTTCCATCGAGGTGGATCCTTCCGGTGCGATGGCGAAGGTTTGCGACGTGGCGATCAACTCGCGGGGATTTATGCGGCGTCACCGGACAGGGAAGCCGGAAGCGATGGGCGGGCGTCTTTTGGAGGCCGGCATCAAGACGGCTGTGATCACCCAGGGCGCGGACGGCTGTCTCGTGTTCGATGCGAAAGAGGGGAATTTTCACCAGGGCGCCTTCGACGTTCCGGTGGCGGACAGCACCGGAGCGGGAGACGCTTTCCGGGCAGGCTTCATCTATGGACATCTTCAAAAATGGGAGCTTGGCGATGTGGTGCGCTTCGCCTCCGCCGTGGCGGCATTGAATTGTCGGGGGATCGGTGGATGCGCGCATGCGCCTTCTTTGGAAGAGGTGGAGCCCTTTTTGGAGGGTTCGTAATGAGGGCTTCAGCCCTTTTTTCGCGGACTTGATAATAAAGATTTCCAAAGTCTTCGAGACTTTGGAAATCTAATTGTTAGAAAGGAACATAATGGAAGAGCGAACGCTGCTGATCGTCAAGCCCGATGCCGTCTCTCAGCATCACATGGGGAGCATTATCACCATGGTAGAGGCAGAGGGATTTCGGATTCTTGGGATGAAGATGGCCCGGCTGGATCGGGAGCAGGCCGGGGCGTTCTACGCAGTGCATCAAGGTAAGCCCTTCTATGAGGAGT
>JAUWMS010000319.1 GCA_030613045.1 Candidatus Latescibacterota bacterium
ACGATAAGACGCGTGCTTTGTCAAGTGGAAAGTGGCGGCTAAGGCGGGTTTTCCGGGTCCCGATAGCATGCGCTCCCTTTCCCGGACATCCCCCAAAGAGGGCTTGTATTCGGAGGGACGCATCGCCTACTCTTTATAACCGCGGATTTAAGACCCACACGGATACCCCCTCCTGCACACACAAGTCCTGCGCCTAATCCGCGACGCCTTTCAATCCGTGGTTATAGAACGTGGACGGCTGTCCCGCTCTGTCCGATGCGCTCTGCCTGGAAGCGCGGTGGTTCCTCATAGTTCGGTAAAAAATTGGGACAGTGCCCCTGGCGACCCGGGCAACCAGCCCTTGTATGTGGAGGCGCCGGATGGTCAGGTTCGGGCCGGAAGCCCGTATGCCTGCGATGGCAAATGCGGGGACGCTAACAGTAAAAAAGGAAGGATTTGTGTCGGCGGAAAAAATGCAGGGACGGATTGCACAAAAAAAGGAGCGAGGATTTTCCAGGGAGGAGTTTACGTGGGTGCGGATACAATTGTCGAGAATACAGGGCTTGATGATGCGATAAATTCAATTCAGAAAAATTTTGCTAAATCCATGCTTGGCGAGGGTTGGAAATGGAGCGAGGCAAGCGAAGAAATCCCGTTTTTTGGATTTTTTCGGAAGGTTCAAAAGATTCGTCAAGGATAATTTTCACTTCTCCGCCGTTTTTTCCCTCCAGAATTCCCGGGGCAAATTTCCCTCCTCTGCAGAACACCCCTTGTATCCGGAATAGGAACTCGCCTTGGTTCCTTTCCTTAAAATTTTCCAATCTCACCGCGGAGCATTTCAACCCCTTTTTATGGGGTTCTCTGCGAACTCTACCGGATCTACGGTGTAAATACAAAGACCTGACATGAGGGGCTCATGCAAAAGTCCGAAAAAAGATAGGACGCGGCTTTGCTCAGCATGAGAACATGGCCTTGTTATGGTCATTACGAGAGAAGAGGTGCCGAAACAACTTTATCGGATAAACCTTTTGCAAGAGCCTCATGTTGTACAGCGCTTTCAAGGTCAACTTCAACGATCCGTCAGGTTGATTCCCCGGCGCGCTGTCCGATAATCTCCGATATTTTTACCGCTCTATGGTGGTATCTCCTGCGCCTCTGGGTCTTTTTTCCGGACTGGATGGCTTCCTTGGGACACCATTGCAAAAACGCGAGACACTGCTGACATTGATGCAGCCAGTGGGGTTTCCCGTCTTCCAATTGAATGTTGTCCACCGGGCATACTTTAACGCATATTCCGCAACCGGTGCAATTTTCGTCCGCCCAGAACTTCTCGTCCATACCGGGAATCTTTGAAGAACCTACCTTGTGAATCAATCCAAAGAGCACATTCAGGAGAAAAAAGCTCGATTCAATTTCTGCCGCTTTTCCCGGCTCGATGATCTCGGCGATCTCCGGGATTCTCTGCTTCTCCTGTACAAAAATTTTTTCCTGCTTCTCGTCAGGCAACGCGCCATACATCGGGGTATAATTTCCGGGCATACGAACGACGAATCCGGCGGATAGTCCCGAACCTTTCCGTTTGAGCATTTTATTCAACTGAAGCAACGTCCTCCCGGCTGAACTGCCACAAGTCGCGATCCCGAAAACGTACGCCGATTCCGGGAGAGATAGCTTCTCTACAAACGCTTTCACGATCAGCGGCATGCCCCACATATATACCGGGAAAACAAGCCCCACCTGTTCCGATTCCGCAGAGATCGAATCGCTGTCCACTAAACCGGCTATGGGGATCAGTTCCGAAGATTCCAATTCCCCGGCAAGGTCTTTCGCAACAGCGAGCGAATTGCCCGTGCCGGTGAAATAGTAAATGGTTGTCTTCACGACGAAGCCTCCTATTCTTGGTTCTCTCCCTTGTATCCCACCAAATACGTTTTGACCCGTTCTCTGGTAGGGCGTTGACAAGCCAGGCCCCTACGTTACCCATCAAAACTTCGTTGGTGGTCCCCTCGAGAGAGGCCGCAGTACATAAGACTTTACAGAAAAAATACGCTAAAACACGGCACAAAATTCACCTTGACAAAGCCCATAAACAGACAGCCTCTTTGACTTCGAGGTTTTTGAGAAGGAAAAATGCACCTCCCCCTTACGCCAGTGTGATCCAGATAAATCCAATGCCGGCCGCCGGAAAACGAGCTCTGATCTGGTCTATGTTCATGACCTTCTCCTCGCTCTTTTGCTTATTTCCCTCCACGGAGACATTGCGATTTAAAGACTCGTGACGATGAGCTTCCTTTCCAAATCAACACAGGAGGAAAACGAACGACGGCCCTCTAACCTTGACAAAGATACCTTCCTACGTGCGTTTCGTCAAGGCTTTTCCGAAAAGCGTCGTTTTTTCTATTGACTTATGGCGCTTATCCTGCTATTTTTGATCGTTATTCGATCTGATCTCATATCCAATAATAGGAGGAGGCACAGATGCGCATCGTGTGTGTGGCAATCGCGGTTGGAATCGTGGGTTTTTGTTCGGCGGCCTTCGGAGAACTTCAGGGCATCGCGCGAATCCAGGAGGATTTGAAGACCGGACGCATTTCCTATGAGACTTCGCTGTTATACAGGACGTATTCCCTTTTCGAGCCGTCTAAGCTGCCGCCGGAGTATCGGGACGAAGGCCGTTTTGTCAAAAGCGGGACTTCGCTGGCTTCGGAGGTGCGGGCCTATTGGTCGGAGTTGAGCCCTTCGGGGAAGATGGTATTGTCGTCTTTTTACTCGCGACCCATTTTGCCGGAGTCGCATCTGAGCGAGAGCGGACGGTTTCTCATCCACTATACTCTCTCCGGACCCAATCGCGTTTCTGAGGAGGATGTGGACGGGAACGAGGTGCCGGACTATGTGGATGAAGTAGCCGCGGCTTTCGACAGCGCGTATGTGCTCGAGGTGGAAAAGTTGGGATATCGAAAGCCGCTCAGCGATGACGACGGCGCGTGGGATGTGTATCTCCTCAATATGAGTGGCGTATACGGATATACCTACCCGGATACCCGGGTGGGACGCGCGTATACCTGTTATATCGAGATTGATAACAACTACGAGGACAGCTTCTATCCCACCCAGGGATTGGATGCGCTGAGGGTCACGGCCGCGCACGAATTTTTTCACGTCATTCACTTTTCGTACTACGGTTTGGGAGGATTGGAGTGGTGGATGGAGATCTGTTCCACGTGGATGGAGGACGTGGCGTACACGGAGGTGAACGATTATTATTACTACCTCGATTACTTCTTCGACTATCCCGACAAGCGGTTGGATACGAAGAACAATGGGCATGAATACGGAGCCTGCATCTTCGCCCACTACCTGTCGAAACGCTTCGGCCCGGAGGTGATCCGGGATATCTGGGAGGATATCGGCGCATCGGGGCAGACGGATATGCGCCCTTTCAACCGGGTGATTCCCGGAGGGATGGCCTCGGTGATGAAGGAGTTTGCGGTGTGGAACTATTTCACCGGCTCGCGGGCGCAGCCGGGTCGGTACTATCCGGAGGGAGCCGAATATCCAGAAATCAAGGTGAAGAAGCAGCATACGGAGTATCCGGAAACGGGCGCGGCAGGTGCGGGAACCCTCGAGCACTTATCAGCCCATTACATACAATTCTCCGAAACGCAGAACAAGCCCGGAGGACTTTCTCTCGCGTTCGATCCGGAGGAGCCGAATGCGTGGTGGGGCACGCTCGTGGGATTGTCGCCCAGTCGCGAAGATACCATGTGGGCTGTGGAGGGCGGAATGGGAACGATCGCCGGGTGGGATGTGTTTCGGGAGATCGCGCTGATCGCGGTGGTCACGTCGCCCACGGGCTACGCTTTTCGCTATGCGTACAACGGGATCTACGATTCCACCTTGACGGACAAGATCGTGTCGGAGCGGACAGCCATAGGAAGAAGCGCTCCTAATCCCTTCGTGGTCGGCGGGGGGACAGGCACCATGTGCATTCCCTTCGAGTTGTCCGAAACGAGCACGGTCACGTTTTCCATCTATACGCTGCAAGGCGTGTTGGTGCATCATCAGGAATGGAGTACATTGGCGCCGAGGAAGTATGCGGATTTAGCCCAATGGGATGGGGACAACGAGATGGGAAGGTTGGTGGGCAGTGGAATCTATCTCGCTCGGATAGAGGTACGGAGCGGTTCCGGGACGATGGAGGCGATGCGGAAGATCGCCGTGATCCGAGCGGAGTAAAGCGGAAAATCAGGGGTCAGGGATCAGGGATCAGGGGTCAGGGATCAGAAAATTCCTGCTCCGGCCTCTATCACGAAGAGGAAACCCATGGCTATTTCTAACAAAGGTGAGACGATGCAACCGACAACGCTACTGTTTGGGAAACCGACCGACCGCGAGGATCGCTTGATCGCTATCTCCGGATTGCGCGCGGAGGACTGGGTGGCGGAGTGTTCTTCGGATGGGGGGGATCAATGGAATCCCGCCACGATTTATATCGGAGC
>JAUWMS010000045.1 GCA_030613045.1 Candidatus Latescibacterota bacterium
GCAATGGCGCCATCCGAAACACCCGCCTTCCCGTGCCGGTCCGCTTCTTGTAATATTTGAAATAGAGCCGCTGTATGATCACGGACAGGGTCTCCGCCACGCACCCGCCCCCGATGATCAACAGCAGAAATTCTTTTTTCACCAGCACGGCCACTGTGCCCAAAGCTCCTCCCAAGGCCAGCGCACCTGTATCCCCCATGAACACTTGAGCCGGATGGCTGTTGAACCACAAAAATCCCAAAGCCGCTCCCACTGCCGCAAGGCAGAATACGCTCAATTCTCCGGAGCCGGGCAGAAACAGAAAATCGACATACGCGCTGAAATCCACACGGCCGCTTACGTAGCTGACCAGGCCAAAAGCGGCGGCGGCGATCGCAAAAAGTCCGATGGCCAGGCCATCCAGTCCGTCCGTCAGATTGACGGCGTTGGACGTTCCCGTGATCACAAAAACAACAAGCGGGATGTAGAGCCACGAGAAGTCGATCACCCATTCCTTGAAGAAAGGCACCTCCGTCATCGTGGCCCATTGCGGAGCGATGGGGTGAACATACAGAACGGTTCCCACCACGAGTCCGAGCGCAATCTGTCCGACCAGTTTATAGTGGCCCACCAGCCCTTTGGGCATCTTTTTGATAGCCTTCAGGTAATCGTCTATAAAACCGACGAGCCCCAACCAGACGGTAGAGAGCAGCACCAACCGCACGTAGGGATTGCTCAGATCCGCCCAGAGCAGCGTGGGAACCACGATCCCAAACAGCACGATGATGCCGCCCATCGTCGGGGTTCCCTCCTTCGACAGATGCGTCTGCGGCCCGTCTTCCCGGATATTCTCCCGGACCTGATGCGCCTTCAGCTTCCGGATCACCCACGGCCCCAGCACAAAGCAGATCAAAAGCGCGGTGACCATGGCGTACGCGGACCGGAATGTGATGTACCGAAAGACATTGAGAAAGGACAGGCGATGCGTCAATGGAACGAGGAGATGATAGAACATGGCTTTTCCTTATAGAAAACGTAAAACGTGAAGCGTAAAACGTGAACTACGAAGCGCGAAGCGCATCCACTACTCACCAATCACTACTCACCAATCACTACTCACCAATCACCAGCCGTTCGAGAATTTCCTCCATCCGCATGCCCCGCGATCCTTTGATCAGGACCACGTCTCCGGGCCGGAGAAACGATCTCAGCGCCTCGGATAAGAGCGACTTGTCGTCGAAATGCCGCGCCGCTTCCCCGGTCATCCCCGCCCGGATCGCGCCCGTTCGGATGTGTTCTGCAAAGGGGCCGAAACAGAAGAGCGCATCCACGCCAAGCGTGGTGGCCGCTCGTCCCACTTCCTCGTGGGCTTTCTCGGTGATGGACCCCAATTCCAGCATATCTCCGAGCACCGCGATCTTGCGCACTGTCCCGAATTGCAGATTGTGGTGGCTTTTCAATCCGAAATCCGAAATCCGAAATCCGAAATCGGTTAACACTTCCAACGCGCTTCGCATCGAGACCGGATTGGCGTTGTATCCGTCGTTGAGGAGAGTCACGCCATTTCGCTCCGTCACCTCCATGCGCATGGGGCTGGTCGTGGCATTTTTTAGAGCCTGCACAGCCTCGTCCGGCGAAATTCCGAACAGCGAACCCACGGCCATCGCCGCCAGGGCGTTGTAAATGTTATGCCTTCCGGGAATGTTCAGGGCTGCGCTTGTTTCGCCCACGGTGAACTGAGCCTTCCCCCGTCCGTTCAGGGTGATCGCTTCGGCCCGGAAAGCACACGGATGCTCGATCCCGAAGCCGATCACCCGACCCTTGAAGCGGTCTCGCTGGCTCATCACGAGGGGATCGTCCGCGTTCAGGACCGCCACCGCCCTCTCGTCTAAGGTCGACAGAAGCTCCCCCTTGGCCGCGGCGATCTCCTCCACCGAGTCGAACGCCTCAAAATGCGCGGGGCCTACATTGGTAATCACGCCCACGGAAGGACGAACCAACTGGCAAAGCGCGGTGATCTCTCCGGGCGCGCTCATCCCAAGTTCCACGACGGCCACATCGTGCGCCGAAGAAAGCCGCAGCAGCGTCAGCGGCACGCCGATGTGGTTGTTGAAGCTCGCTCCGGTTTTCAACACGCGATGCTTGGACGAGAGCACGCAGGCCGCCATGTCCTTGGTCGTGGTCTTTCCGTTCGTCCCTGTGATCGCCACCACCGGAAGCATAAACCGCCGACGATACCAGCCCGCCAACTGAGCCAGTGCAGTCAGGGGATCGTCCACTCCGATAAGCACGCCCGAAAGCTCCGTATGCGCCTTTTCCCAATCCCTTCGCACCACAGCCGCGGCTGCCCCCTTCGTTAGCGCATCCTCCACAAAGCGATGGCCGTCCGCATGCTCCCCCTCCAGCGCAAAGAAAAGCTCCCCGTCTTCGACGGTTCTGGAATCAATAGAGACCTCCATCGGCTCCCGGTCCAGGTCCGCTTCCCGATGCGATCCCGTCAGGATTCCTGCTACCACCGCGCCAATTTTTTGGAGGGATATGTTTTCCATTATCGGGCTTCCCCTGTCCGCTTGTGACCGATTGCTGATCCCTGAACGCTCCGCAACAATTCCAGCACTACTTCTCTATCGTCGAAAGGAATCCGGCGCGTCCCCACGATCTGAACCGCTTCGTGCCCTTTTCCGGCGATCACGACCACGTCGCCGCTTCCGGCTTCTTGGAGTGCCTCCTCGATGGCGCGTCTCCGGTCGGAGAGGACCGTGCGCGCTTCGTCCGGGGACATCCCGGCCACGATCTGGCGGATGATGGCGTCGGGGTCCTCGGTCCGGGGATTGTCGGAGGTGACCACGGAGAAATCCGCCAACTGATCGGCCACGGCTCCCATCTCCGGCCGCTTGCCCCGATCCCGGTCGCCGCCGCAGCCGAAGACCACGATGAGCCGGCCTTGGGTGAGTTCCCGCGCGGCGTTCAGAACCCGCTCCAAGGCATCCGGCGTGTGCGCGTAATCCACGAGCACCAAGAAATCCTGTCCCGCGTCCACGGCCTCAAAACGCCCCGGCACGCCCGGAACGGAGCCGACGCCTTCCCGGATGACCGCCCGATCCATCCCGCACGCCACCCCCGTCGCCACGGCCGCCAACGCATTATACACGTTGAA
This sequence comes from Candidatus Latescibacterota bacterium, assembly GCA_030613045.1. GTDB lineage: Bacteria > Latescibacterota > 4484-107 > 4484-107 > 4484-107 > 4484-107. The sequence goes on from JAUWMS010000045.1 coordinate 3,137, forward strand.
TCGGCCCCGCAGCTTCAGAGACAACTCGTACGCGCCATCGGGCGTATCCACAGTCAAATCAATGCCGCGAGCGGTCAAACGCTGCACTGTGGGGTGCACCTCCGCTTCGTCCGAAAGGCCGTACGTCAGCGCCGAAGCCCGCGTCCGCTCGATCAACGTTTTTCCCGCCGGATCGTCCGCATTGACGACGGCCCAGCTATGCGCGTCCAACTCCTCGAACAGACGAGCTTTGGCGTTCAGATAGGCTTCCTGTGTTCGGTGAAAATCGAGATGATCCCGGCTTAGATTGGTGAACACCGCGCCTGCAAACGGCACACCATACACCCGATCCAGCGCCAATGCGTGCGAGGAGACCTCCATCACCGCAGCCGTCTGACCGGCCCGCACCATATCCAAAAGCGTGCGATGCAGCTCCACGGATTCGGGCGTGGTGAACGGCGCATCGAGACGATCCTTGCCCACGAGGTATCCGAGGGTTCCGATCAACCCGGTTCGGAGGCCCGCACGCTCGAACAGTGCACGAATCAGGTAGGAGACCGTGGTTTTGCCATTGGTCCCCGTGATGCCCACAATCTTCAATTGTTCCGCCGGGTCTCCGTAAAACCGGCTTGCAAGCCGCGCCATCGCCTTGCGGGAATCGGGTACCACAATCCTCGGGACAGTCACCTCGACATCCCGCTCCAAGAGCACGGCATAAGCCCCTTGATCCACCGCGCTCCGAACATACTCGTGCCCGTCGAACGGGGCTCCATCTGCACGCTGGCCCCGGATTGCCACGAACAGATCCCCCTTCTTCACCCGCCTCGAATCGTACTCGATGCCCCAAATCTCGCACCGGCCTCCCCCCTGATCCCTCCCCGACGGGGAGACGGGGAGACGGGGAGACGGGGAGACCACCGCCACAGGCCCTATAATAGCCTGGTCTAAAAAGGAAAATAATGCCTCTAATGTCATCGAATTTCCCCGCCTTTTGCCTTTAGCCTTTTGCACTTTGCATTTTGCATTTTGCATTTTTCAATTTTCATTTTCTACACACCTTCCAACACGCATACCATCCCCTCCCGCACCCGCGTCCCGGACCTCGGACGCTGCCGCTTCACGCGCCCTTTTCCCCGGATGTTCACCTGCACGCCGAGGGCGCTCAGATGCCGCACCGCCTCCCGGAAGCTCATGCCCACTACGTTCGGAAGCTTGGCCGGTGCACCCTCGGAGGGACGACTCTCCTCCGGAGCGGAAGCGAGCCATACCTGGGTTCCAACAACGGCCTTGGTGCCCGCGATCGGCCATTGCCCGCACACCACGTCCTCCCTGTCCTGATCGGATCCGAAGGAACCCGCGAGCCGCTTCGCGCGTAATACCTCCACAGCCTGCGGCACGGGAAGACCGCACACATTTGGCACGACCGCGCGCTCCCTGCGGGCAACCGCTTCCGGCTCCAATGCCGCTCTCAGTTCGGTACTCACCGGACACTCTCTGAGACTGAGCACCCGATCCATAATCCGCTTGAACGCCGGGGCCGCGACCTGACTGCCGTAATACACGCCCCGGGGCGTATCCACCAACACGAGACACACGACCTTCGGATCCCCGGCCGGGAGAAACCCTATGAAAGACGAGACGTATTGTCCCGGCGCATAGCCCCGGCCTCCCTCGATGGCCTTCTGCGCAGTGCCTGTTTTACCGGCCACATGGACATCCTCGAGCTGCGCGTTTACTCCGGTTCCATGCTCCACAGCGCCCTGCAAAAATCGGGTGAGTGTCCGGGCCGTCTCCGGCGACATCACCCGCCGGATCACCTGCGGTTTCGATTCCCGCACGACCTTCCCATCGGAGTCCACCACAGCCCGCACGATCCAAGGCCGCATCAACACGCCTCCGTTGGCGATCGCTCCGTACGCCGCGGCCATCTGAAGCGCGGTAACCGAGACCTCCTGGCCCATTGCGATGGTCGCCAGCGACAATCCGGACCACTTGGCCGGAGGACGAAACGTGCCTTTCACCTCGCCCGGAAGCTTGATCCCCGTCTGGTATCCGAAGCCGAACGCGCGCCCATATTGGTACAAAAGACGCGCGCCGACCTCCTGAGCCACCTTGATCGTCCCGATGTTGCTCGAATATTCCAATACCTCCTGAAACGTCAGCCAGCCGTATTCGTGCGCGTCGCGGATAGTCCGGCCGGCCACTTTGAATTTCCCATTCTCGCAGAAAATCCGATCTTCCGGACGCTTGATGCCCTCCTCCAAAGCCGCTGCCACGGCCACGATTTTGAAGACCGAACCCGGTTCGTAGCAATCCGTTATCGTCCGGTTCTTGCGCGTCCATACAGCCGTTTTCCCCGGACGATTCGGATCGCATGAAGGCACGTTCGCCATCGCGAGAATCGCGCCGGAGCGCGGATCCATCAGAACCGCCTGACCGCTTCGGGCGGAAAAACGCGCCACTGCGTCGGATAGCTCCTCCTCCACAATCCCCTGAATCGTTGCGGAAAGCGTCAAAAGTACCCGGTTCCCATCGCGGGGATCCTGCACCGGATTATTGATCTCCGCAAACCGCCTTCCCCGGGCATCCACCCGAAAGGCCATCCAGCCCGGCTTGCCATGAAGGTACTGATCCAAACCCAACTCCAACCCTTCGATCCCCTTATTATCCACATTCGTATATCCCAGGACCTGTCCGGCCAAAGCGCCGAACGGATAATGCCGCGTGGTCTCTATCAAAGGGTGCACGCCCTCAAGATCCCACTTCCGGATCTCCTGATCCGTGCGAACATCCGCCTTACGTAACAGCCAAGTGAACGAGCATCCCCGCCGCAGACGATTCAAAATCTCCGACCGGGGTTCTCCGCCTATTCGGGCAAAGCGCTCCGCCACTTCCGCTGGCCGCCTCACCTCCGAAGGATCGCTCACGTAGTAGGAATATGCGGACAGGTTCGCAGCGAGGCGCGTTCCCTCCGCATCGAAGATCCCGCCCCTTCGAGCCTCTAAGGCAATCCGCCGCGCGGCGGGCCGATTGCTCTCGTACTCCCCGCGATTCACCAACTGGACCGAAAAGAGGCGTCCCGCCAAAACGAGTCCAAATAAAAACGTGCCCACCACGACCAATTTCAGCCGCATCATGTGCGCACGTCCGACTCGCCTCACCTCACGCCCAGACCGATCCTGCCTGCCGAATCGCTCCTCCACGCTTGCCTCCCTCTGCATGGCCTGACTGCCTGAACTTCAAAAACGGCGACCCTCCCTCACACCCCAGACAGTCTTTGAAAACTTTGAAATCATTCCAACGTCTGTGCCTCGGCGATTTTTCCGAACACCCCTCCAGACCGACCCAGCCACTCCCGGGACGCGACGAGCAATTGTCCCCATGCGGAGCGTTCTTCTCCGTACCGCCCCCCTGTGGGCGCTTGATCCAATCGGAGCGCCAGCGAACGGCGCACCGGAAACATCATGCCCAACTCTTCAGAGGCGATCTGTTTGATCCGCTCGCTCCGGGACAGATAAGCGATCTCCGCTTTCAATCGGGCATTGTGATCCATCCGCGTTTTCCTGATCTGAACCAGCCGGCTCATATCCTTAGCCAGCGCGGCTCCGGCCACCTGTTCATACACGTAAAGCAACATCCCGATCGCCAGGATCATCAATACCAACAGCCCCTTGCCGAAAGCGGTCGTTGAACCGCCTTTCCCGGTCTTCTCTCTTCCGTACGCAAATCCACCGGTCATCGCATTTACCTCCACTGTGAGCAATGAACAATGGGCAATACCCTTCCCCCCGAATTGCGGCGGTTTGGGTGGGAAATTGCTCATTGTTCATTACTCATTGCTCATTGTTTTTTCAACCACTCTCAATCGTGCGCTTCGTGCGCGCTCATTGCGCGCAACATCTTCAGCCGAGGGCTTCTCCCTGCAAACCGCCTTCAGGATACGTCGCCCTCCGCAGACACACACCGGAAGCCCCGGAGGACAGTGACACCCCCGGATGTGCTTTCGAAAAATCGCCTTCACGGTCCGACCTTCGAGCGAATGATAGGAGAGCACCGCAAGGTGTCCTCCGGTCTTCAGCAGGAAAATGGCCGCCTCAAGTCCTCGCTCCAATTCCCCGATCTCATCGTTTACCTCGATGCGGAGGGCCTGGAAAATCCGGGCCAGCGTTTTCTGAGGCGCGCGTCCGGGGATGACGGACACGATGGCTTCCCGCAACTGTGAGGTGCGCTCGAAAGGGCTCCTATTGCGAAGCGTGCAGATCCGGCGTGCGATCCGGCGCGACCATCGCTCCTCCCCGTAACGACGGAACAGATCGAAAAGCGCCTGCTCCGAATAGCTGTTCACCACATCCGCCGCAGTCCGAGTGCGCTCCGTTTGCCCCATGCGCATGTCCAGGGGGCCATCCTGCCGGTAGCTGAATCCTCGTCCGGCGCGATCTATCTGATGGGAGGAAACTCCGAGATCGAACAACACACCGGATACTTCCTCAATTTTCAGCGCCTTCAACATCGTTCCCATCTCCGAAAAGGTTCCCTGCTTTAAGATCACGCGATCCCCGAATCGCCGCAAACGGTCCGCCGCCGCCGCAAGCGCTTCCTCGTCCCGATCTATGCCGATCAATCGCCCCTGCTCCGTCAAATGACCCAACAGCGCCTCCGCGTGCCCCCCTCCTCCGAGGGTAGCGTCCACGTAAATGCCGCCTCTGTCCGTCATCCAGTGGCCGACTACCTCCTCCCGCATCACCGGGAGATGATAGAGAGGACGACTCCCACATCTCTGATCAAAGGAGATTTTCGATTCCAATGTTTTCCGCCGTCTCCACGAAGTGTTCGTCTGCGTCTTTCATGTACTGCTCGTATCGCTCCGGATTCCACAACTCGAACTTACCCAACACCCCGATTGCCGTGGCCTGATTTTCGATGCCCGCTATCTCCAATAGATTCTTGGGAATCGCGATCCGTCCCTGACGATCCACCTTGGTCTGCGCAGCCTGAGAGAGGAGGAGGCGTATAAACTGACGATCATTCTTCTTCGTCGAGGAAAGACGCCGCAACCCGTCCTTGACCCGATTCCAGTCATCCAACCCATACACCGACAGACAACCGTCCAGGCCAGGCGTCACCACAAACGTATCGTGGGCTTCTTCCGGAAGTGCCTTCCGAAAGGCAGCGGGCACATAGAGCCGCCCCTTTGGATCGATCGCATTATCGTGTTTGCCGTAAAAATCCGCCATCGGGGTTTCCTCAATACAGGACGATTATTCTTTCATTTTGCTTTGCGTTCTTCGCGTCTTTGCGGTACTTTTTTGATTTTTTTCGATTGAATCCATCTTGACAAATCGCCGCTTCGGTCTTATATTAGTCACACTTCCCACGAAGCCGGGCGTTTATTTGAGCAAAGATCTTCTTCACTGCGAAGTGCGGGATCAGGAGGAAAGGGCTTTCTGATTTCGGGACTTTTGGTAACACCTTGAAACTCAAAAAATTACAACCCAGAACCATCATTATCCACTTTGCACCACTTTGCACCACCCGTCAATGATAATGCTTTTTTTCTGAAAGTCAAGAAAAAAATGCGTTCTTTTCAAAAAAAAATAAAAATAAGCACTTAGGTAGTAAAAATACTGCACAAAAGGGCAGTGGATTGACCCCAATAAAACCCGCGGTCATCCTCTTTTTACATGGATGGGAACTATGCAGGCACAGAGAGCATCAGCGAACGATTCCCGTGATCTGAGCCTTTTGCCGAGAGGCATAGGCGGTATCCCCAAGAACCTTCGTTCAGCAAATCAGGAAAATCACGACCAAACCACTCTGTGCCTCTGCGCCGTCGTGCCCACCTGAGTGATGCTCATTTATGATGATACGAAAACCGAAGGAGCGACGATGCGTCCGACCTACGCGGAAATCAATCTAAAGGCCATCCGAAGCAACGTCCAGGAAGTCCGGAGTGAGGTGGGCTCTCTAACCAGAATACTGGTGGCGGTGAAGGCCAATGCCTATGGCCACGGGTTGGAGCAGGTGGCTCAAGCGGTGCTGCAGGCCGGAGCCAACATGTTGGGCGTAGCCTTCCTTGAGGAGGGGATCGAACTGAGGCGGTTGGGCATCGGAGCGCCCATCCTGATCCTCGGAAGCGAGTTGCCGGAGCGGGCCGACGAAATCGTGCGATGGGGACTGACCGCGACGGTGTGCACGCACGAATTGGCCGTGGCGCTTTCGACGGCGGCGAGAGGACAGCATCGTAAGGTTCAGGTGCATCTCAAAGTGGATACCGGGATGGGGCGCATCGGACTGAAGACCGGGGAGATTTCAAGTTTCCTGGAGGCGACCTCCGAACTCGATGATCTCGTTTTGGAGGGCATCTACACCCATTTCCCGGTGGCCGATGCGTATAACGAGCGATATACCCTGGGCCAAATCCGACGTTTCACGGAGGTCGTGCGACAGTTACGAGCGCGGGGAATCCGTATCCCCATCGCCCATGCAGCCAACAGCGCGGCGACCATACGCTACCCCGACGCCCACATGGATATGGTGCGACCGGGTGTGATGATATACGGATTAGAGCCTTTCCGGGGAGCCGGCTATCAGATCCAGTTGAAACCTGCGCTGACCCTGAAATCCCACGTCTGTTTCCTCAAAACCGTACGCGCCAAAACAGCCATCGGGTATGGACGCACCTTCATAGCCAAAAAACAATCCCGGATCGCCACGATCCCGGTAGGCTACGGAGACGGAATCCGTCGGAGCCTCTCCAATCGGGGACAGGTGCTGATCCGGGGAAAACGAGCCCGAATCGTAGGCAACATCTGTATGGATCAGATGATGGTGGACGTGACGCAGATCAAAGGCGTGCGGGTGGAAGACGAGGTGATTCTGATCGGAGAACAGGGCGAAGAGCGCATCTCGGCGGAGGAGATCGCCCGGCTCTGCGCAACGATCAACTACGAAGTGGTGTGTGCCCTGGCCCAGCGCGTGCCGAGAGTGTATGTGGATCATTACACGACCATCGTTCCTCATACTGCACACTGCCGTGCGATAAACCGCACGGTTCGGTGAGTGAGGCTGAAACGATTCGGCTAAGATTTCGGCGTTTACCTTAGTCGAATCGCTCACGGAGA
>JAUWMS010000223.1 GCA_030613045.1 Candidatus Latescibacterota bacterium
GATGTCGTCGGTGGAAATGCCGTCCCCGACTTTGAGGAGCGCCTCGCCGGTCAGCCTCTCCGGAAGCGGCGTCTGAGCTTCTAACGGGACGATGTTCGATGTCCGCCGAATGGAGGTCTCCGGCCCCTCCGGAGGAAGCAAAAGCAGATCGTCAATAATATATTCCACGTCTCCGATTTCCACCGGAGGCAGCGTCCTCGGATCGGCGATCACACCGGCAAGGGCGCTAACCGCGGCTACTTCCGCCGAGCAGAGCGCGAGCCGTCCGTTTTTATTGCCGCCGCGTCCGGGCCAATTGCGATTGACCGTTCTGAGGGACAACTGGCCGTCTCCGGGCACGAACCCGATGCCGATGCACGCATTGCACCCCGGATCGATCACCCGCGCGCCGGATCGGGTCAACGCCTCGATGCTTCCGTCCTTCAACAAGATTTCCTGCACCTGCCGCGAGCCGGGAGACACGATCACGTCCACGTGGGAAGCCACTGTCTTGCCCCTGAGCATCTCCGCCGCGATCTTCAAATCCCGCACGCCCCCGTTGGTGCACGATCCGATGTACACCTGATCAATGTGCGTGCCCCGCACCTTCTCAATCGAATGCACGTTGTCCGGCATGCCCGGCATCGCCACCAAAGGCTCCAGGTCGGAAAGATGAATCTCGATAACCTCCTCGGTTTCGGCGTCCGGATCGGCCTCGAGCGCACGCCAGACTTTTTCGCGTCCCTGTGCTTCGAGGAACGCACGCGTGACCTCGTCCGAAGGGAATAGGCTCGTGGTGGCTCCGGTCTCCGCGCCCATATTCGTGATCGTAGCCCGCTGCGGCACGGACAGCGTTTTCACGCCGGGGCCGTCGTACTCGATGAGGCAACCGACGCCGCCCTTCACGCCGATCCGGCGCAGGAGTTCGAGGATTACGTCTTTGGCATCCACGCCCCAGGGAAGCGCGCCGGTCAGATGCACCCGGAGGCATTTCGGCACGGTCAGATAGAACAGCCCGCCGGCCATTGCCACGGCCACGTCCATCCCGCCGACGCCGATCCCAAGCATGCCCAGTCCACCGGCGGTGGGCGTATGCGAATCCGATCCCAACAGGGTGGCTCCCGGTGCGCCGAACCGCTCGTAGTGCACCTGATGACATACGCCGTTGCCGGGTTTGGAATAGATTGCGCCGAATTTGGACGCCGTGCTTCGGAGGAACGCGTGATCGTCCGCGGACTCCCCTTTGAACGCCAGTGAGGTGTGATCGCAATACGAGACCACCGTCTCAGCCCGGACCCGGTCCAGCCCCAGCGACTCGAACTCCAGCCACGCGAGCGTGCCCGTACTATCCTGGGTCAGACATTGATCCACCATGAGTCCGATCTCGGCGCCGGGCGTCACGTCCGTTCCCGCGCCGAGATGGGCCTTGAAGATTTTTTGTGCTATGGTGGTTCCCATGGGAATCTCCTTTAAGAATCTCCTTTGTAGTCATGAAGAAAGTGTCGGAATTAAAATGTTGAAGGCGAGAAAGGCAACGTAAAACGTGAAACGTAAAACGTGAGGCGAGAAGGTAGCGATTAAGGCTTCAAAAATTTGTCCGAATTTGGCGGGAAGCTATGTATGTAAGAGGGCAATCCTTTGCCCGATTCCCGAAGCACCGACTTTTGAGCGATATTTTTTGAAAAGGACGAGAAAAATAGCGGAGGCGTCAGAGGTTTTTGAGTTTTCGATATTCGCCGTAAGTCCGTTTGATGTTTTCCACGTAAGCGATGGTTTTATTCGCGCCATAGTAAAATCCATACTTCGGACGGGAGACGCCCCATATCGCACGATGCATGCTCTTGTTCTTGTATGTCAGTTTGGGCAGGGACACTTTGATGGAGCCCCATTGGTCCGGTCGGAGAACAAGATGTTCGGCGATATCCTGTGCGTCCACTATGTGGCCGAATCCGGCGTGATAGCTCGCCAGGGCAAACCACAAGCGATCCGGTCCCTTTTCCTTTTTGAAGATGTCATACTGCTTTCTCAGATACCGGACGCCGGCCGCGATGTTGGCCCGGGGATCGTGGAGATCTTTCACTCCGAGGCTGCGTGCCGTATAGGGCATAATCTGCATCAGTCCGCGCGCGCCCGATGGACTGACCGCGTGGGGGTCGAATTCGGACTCGTGCTTGATCTGAGCCAGGATCAACCGACAGTCAAACCCATACCGTTTGGCGTATTTTTTTGCGAGATGATCGTACCGGGATATATTCAGATCGCAAAGCGGCCTCTCTTTTCCCGACGACGATAATTCGAGAACTGGTTTCTCCAGCTTTTTCAGCGGCTTGGCATGAACGGAATCCGTCCGGATGGGGGATAGCACCTCTGTCTGATCCAGGCCGTGCTGCCCCTCCCGATCCGCGCATCCGACGAGCATCAGAAGCACTGCAAGAACAGGAATTCGCATTGGGGTTCTCACTTCCGTGACTGGTTACCGTGCAGGGTTCAGGGGTCAGGGGACGGGTTCACGTTTTACGTTTCACGCCGCATGCGATGTGCTCGATGAACGCCGCATCATGGTAAGGGAAAAATCCCAGAATGACTCGAAATAGACATCAGTTCAGGCTCAGTCCGATGATCAGCCCCACCATGATTCCGATCATAATGAAGATACAGCCGACGACGATGCCCACGGCGACGTTGCGGCTTTCCAACTCCGTGGCGATGTGGAAGTGCGTGATGTGATCAAAGAAGCGATAGGTGATGAACGCCGCGATGATCCCGATCAGAACGCCTACGACGGCGTACCCGATATTGAGCAGAAATACTTTTGAAAGCTCGCTTAGCATAGCGTTTCCTCCGATTGGTGATTGGTAGGGGCGATCCCAAATCCGAAATCCGAAATGCCCCAAGGTTATCCCCTTCCCAGCACGATGGCCACCAATCCCACCAGCATATCCGCCTTCAACAAGCGGCTCAATCGCGCCAGATTTTTAGGCGATCCGTCGTGCCACATAGACCACACTACGTAGGCCAACACCATATCCACGCCGACAAGCACCGTCCATAGATAGGAAGACGAATACACGTTGAACAGGAAAGGAAGGGGCGTAAAAAGAATGAGGATTCCGAAGACCGCCGTGGTCAGACCGAACGCCCTCCTGGCTCCGAAACGAACCGCCAGCGTATCCGCGTGAGTCGCCCGATCTCCAATGCGATCCTCCGCATCCTTGAGGATCTCCCGACCGAGATGGAACAGAAACGCCAGGATCGCCGGGACCACGGCTCCGCGCATTTTTCCCACGGCCATCCCGCCATAGAGGAAGGCCAGTCCTCCGAGAAAGCTCACCGCCAGATTTCCCCACAACAGCGTGCGCTTCAGTTTGGCGCTGTAGAGCACGAGCAGTCCGGCGGCAAGCCATGCAACTCCGAACACGGCCGGACCGAGTGGCCACGCGGATGCGATCCCGATGCCGAAGAGCAGGACCGCCGTGGCCCAGGCCGTCCGGGAGGACACCGCGCCGGTCACGAGCGGACGTGTGGGCTGGTTGATCCGATCGGTCTCCACATCGAAAAGGTCGTTGACCACGTTGCCCCCGGACAGGATCCACATCGCGGAGGCGGCGGCCCATCCGACTTTCCAGAGGGGCTGGATGCTGCCGGCCACGTACGCCGCAACGCACACGGAGGCGAATCCGATCAGCGCGTTTGTTGGGCGTGTGAGCCGAAGGAGGGCGTTGAGAGCCATCGGGTTTCTCCCGAAAAAAGTCAAAATTATACCGCAAAGGCGCAAAGAACGCGGAGAACAAAAAAGTGAGAGAGTGGGAAAGTGGGAAAGTGAGAACATAAAGGAGTCTCACTATCCCACCGGATTCTCGTACGCATACTTCGACGCTCTGCGTCACCAAGTCGAGGCAGTCGGATAAAAGGAGCCTCGACCAGTCGAGGCAGTCCGATAGGGCGACACTTTTTTGGGGGACTGTGCCGCCTAAGGAGCCTCGACTTATTGAAACCCTGAAGGGGGAATTCCACCCCTCGTGAACATTCAGTCAGACTTCCAAAGTTTGCGAAACTTTGGAAGTCTTTTTCTCCGCCACATCTGTCGTGCGTCATGGGCGCCCCTGTTGGTTCGGGATTACAAAATCCCGAACCAACATAAAAATTCACAACTACTTGAATGTCACCTGATCGCCTCCGCTATCGCCTCCCCCAATCGCCGTATCCCCTCCTCGATGATCTCCTCCGTTTCGTGGCAGAACGAGATCCGAAAGGTGTTGCGTCCGCTCTTGTCCGCATGAAACGCCATGCCGATCACATACGCCACGTTTTTCTCCAATGCCTTCGGTAAAAGCGCCACCGCATCCATGCCCTCCGGCAGGGTCACCCAGATATAGAAGCCCCCCTTCGGCTTGGTCCAGAACACCCCATCGGGCATATATCGCATCAGAGCCGTCAGCATCGCATCCCGGCGTGACCGGTAGATCCCACGGAGTTCGGCGATGTGGCGCTCCAGAAATCCGTCCTCCGAGAGGCCGACGACCATCGCCTGAATAAGCGGACTGGGGCACACGTCCATCATCTGCTTGGCCATCTCGAAGCGATCTATGAAGTCCTCGCGCCCCAGAGCCCATCCGAGGCGAATGCCCGGCGAGACGATCTTGGAGAACGAGCCGAGGTAGATTACCCGACCGTTCGTATCCAGCGCCTTGATGGGTCGCACGTCCTCAGCGCTTCCCTCCAGCCAAAGATCGCTGTATGCATCGTCCTCCACGATGAGAAAGTCGTACGCTTCGGCGATCTCCAAAAGCCGGCGCCGTTTTTCACGCGACATCGTGATGCCGGAGGGATTTTGGAAATTGGGCATGGTGTACAGGAATTTCGGAGCGATCCCCCGATCCCGGAGCGCCTCGAGGGAGCCCTTCAAACGCTCAAGGTGGATGCCGTCCGCCTCCATCGGCACGCCCGCGAGTTCCGCCCGGTAGTTCCGAAAGGCCCCCAACGCGCCGATGAACGTGGGCGATTCTACGAGCAATACGTCCCCCGGATCCGAAAAGATTTTCCCGCACAGGTCCAGCCCCTGCTGCGCCCCGCTTGTGATCAGCACGTTGCGCGGCCCGGCTTCCACGCCTTTTTGTTGCATCCGTTCCAGCACTACCTCGATCAGCCGGTCGTCCCCGCGCGCGGCTCCGTATTGGAGTAGAATCTCTCCCCGCTCCCGAAGCCCGGCCTCCCGCACCTCTGCCGCTTTTTTTGAGGGGAACGATCCGGGATCCGGCATCCCTCCGGCAAACGAAATGATCCCCGGTTTCATGGACATCTTGAATAATCGCCGAATCTCCGACCCTTCCCTCCCCTTTGCCCGTTCGGAAAACCGTTGCTCCGGGTTCATATTTGATTCCTCCTCTATGGTTAGATCGCACCGAAATGAATGCGCAACGCTGAGAAAGGAAAGAAGCCGTGAAACGTGAAACGTAAAACGTGACCCCTGATCCGCGCCCCCCGAATCTCACTACTCACTACTCACTACTCACTACTCACTACTCACTACTCACTACTCACTACTCACTACTCAC
>JAUWMS010000528.1 GCA_030613045.1 Candidatus Latescibacterota bacterium
TAAAACAATTTATAATGCGCTTGGGTTGAGTCACCTGCCACTCGAAGCAAAACGTATAAAAATTTGAAAGATGTAGTGCCCATAAAAAATTATCGAACACTGTTTTTATTAGAGTTAAATAGGATCAGTGGTAAACTTGGGCTAAAATCCTATTTGATCTATCGGGAACGGACTTTCCCAAAAATCCACAACCTCCTTGCTCTCCTGGAAATGTGCCTTTCGCTCGATGAGATATTTGAGGAACTTCGCGACCCACTTATACAGCTCAATTCTTATGCCACTGAGGTTCGCTATCCGGGGAGATATGCCACAGTGGAAGAAGCGCGGGAAGCCGTACAGGCAATGACGCAAGTACGACGATTCGTGCGTCTCAGATTGAGAAAAAACGGCTGAGCTACAATTGCGCGCTCTGCGGCTGGATTGGTTCGTCATCCGCCATCGTGGACGACGCACCGATGGCGCAGATTCGGGGATATTGGCTGGAAGAGGGGTTGTTCTGAAGCCAGACATGAAGCCATAAAAACACAAAGACATGAAGCCATAAAAACACAAAGACATGAAGCCATAAAAACACAAAGACACGAAGCCATAAAAACACAAAGACATGAAGCCATAAAAACACAAAGACACGAAGGGAATCAAATCTTCGTGTCTTTGTGCGTTTGTGGCGAATCACCAATCACTCCCGGCCGCACTCCCCGCCTTCCCCTTTCAACAACGCAATCGCGTGCGGGATCGCCTCGATCACCCAGCCAAAACACTCCCGCACCGCCTTGGGACTCCCCGGCAAATTGATAATCAGCGCTTGGCCCCGCATGCCCGCAATCATCCGGGAAAGCATCCCGCGCGGCGTGATCGCAACACTCTTCATTCGCATCACCTCACCGAATCCGGGCAACTCCCGCTCAATCACCTCCCGCGTGGCCTCCGGCGTTACATCCCGCGCTGCAATGCCAGTGCCTCCGGTGGTCAGCACCAAATCCAGCCCCTGATGATCCACCATCCGAACCAGCCATTCCACAATCTGCTCCTTCTCATCCGGCAGCACCTGATGGCTCAGCACCTCGCCCCCGATTTCCCGAACCATCTCCGCCAATATCCGTCCGCTCTTATCCTCCCGTTCCCCTCGTGATCCCTTATCGCTCAAGGTCAGAATGCCTACCTTAATCATCGCTATTCCACTCCTTTTCCAATTTTGTTTTTGCACCGCAAAGACGCAAAGGACGCGAAGAAAATCGAAAACCAGGTCCTGAAGTTCTTTGCGCGCTGCCACGACTTTGCGGTGAGGTTTCAATCCGAAATCCGAAATCATCAATCCAAAAGCTGCACCTCCACCATCGCTCCGGCCTCCAGCACTCCGAGTTCCTCCGGCACGATCAAAAAACTGTTCGCATGGGTCATCGCCAACAAATCCGCCGAACCATGCGAGTCCACTGCGTGCGTATGCCAGCCATCCTCCCTGTGCACCGTCATCGCCGGAGCAAACAACCGCCGTCCGGGCTTCTTCTTGAATACCCGCCCCAAAACCGCGTGCACACGTGGCCGCTCCAAGGCGTGATACCCCGCCATCTTCCGGATCGCCGGCCGCACAAACAGCTCGAACGCCACGATCGTCGAGACCGGATTCCCCGGAAGCCCGAACACCAACGTCTGGTCCCGGATTCCGAAAACCGTCGGCTTTCCCGGCTTCATCCGCACCTTCTCGAAAAACAATCGGACGCCCAACGCCCGTAGCGTCTCCTTCACCAGATCATACGTTCCCATAGACACGCCGCCCGACAGAATCAACACATCCGCCTCAAGCCCTTCCCGAATGCACGCCTCGAGCGCCGGCTTACGATCGCCCACGATCCCCAGATAACGAACTGCGCACCCGTTCTCCATCACTTGCGCAGACAGTGAATACCCGTTGCTGTTGCGAATCTGTCCGGGCCGGGGCACAACATCCGGCTCCACGATCTCGCTTCCCGTGGCAATCACCGCCACCTCCGGCCGCTCGAACACGCGCACCTTTGTCCTTCCCACCGACGCCAACACCCCGACTTCCTGCGCACGGAGCACCTTTCCCTTTTCTAAAACGACGTCCCCCTCCCGAATATCCTCTCCAAACAAACAAATATTCGCTCCCTTTTTACAAGGCTCGAAAATACGGACCTTCGATCCTGTTTGCTCCGTCATCTCCACGATGACCACCGCATCAGCGCCCTGGGGAACCGGCGCGCCCGTCATGATCTTCGCCGCCTCGCCCGACGAAACCGCCCGCGTGGGCACCCACCCGGCCTGAAGCTCCTCCACCACCTCCAGGACAACCGGACGCTCCCGCGACGCCTTCGCCACATCCGACGCCATCACCGCATACCCATCCATCGCCGATTTATCGAACGGAGGCATATTCATATCCGACCGGAC
>JAUWMS010000305.1 GCA_030613045.1 Candidatus Latescibacterota bacterium
CGGGTGTCTGCTTGTGAAGGCGGAGATCGTGGGTGCGGCCACCCGATCTCTCCTCAGCGTGCCTTTGCTGATCCACGACCGGGCGATCGGGGTGATGTCCGTGCAGAGCCACACGACAAACGCCTTCCATGAACGCCACCAGCGGATATTAGAAACCGTTGGCCATCAGGTAGCCATTGCCATCGAAAATGCCCGGCTGTTCGAGAAGCTGCGCACGAGGACCAAAGAACTTACTTCACAAGCCGAAGACCTGGAGCGCGCTTACGGAGAGCTTCAGAAAACCCAGGAACAACTGGTTCAGACGGAGAAACTGAGGGCCCTGGGAGAGATGGCGTCCGGTGTGGCGCACGATTTTAACAACCTGCTCGGGGGCATCCTTGGTCAGAGCCAGTTGATGCTGCTGCATCCGGGGGACAAAGAGAAGGTCGAAAGAGGGTTGAAGATCATCGAGCGCGCGGCGCTCGACGGCGCGGAGACCGTGCGGCGGATCCAGGAATTTACCCGGATCCGGAAGGATCGGACCATGGGGCAGGCGGATGTAAACGTGGCGATCCGGGGGGCGCTTGAAGTAACGCGTCCGAAATGGAAGGATCAGGCCCAACGCGCCGGAGCCACCATTGCGGTTGAGATGGATTTAGGGGAGGTGGGAGCGGTGGAAGGCAGTGAGGCCGAACTGAGGGAGGTGCTGATCAACATGATCCTCAACGCCGTGGATGCGATGCCCGAAGGCGGCACCATCCGCCTCAGAACGGAGATGAAAGGGGACGAGGTGTGCCTTTCCATCGCCGACACGGGCATCGGCATGTCCGAAGCGCTTCAACAAAAGATATTCGATCCGTTTTTCAGCACCAAAGGCGTGCAGGGAGACGGATTGGGACTGAGCATGGCGTATGGCATCGTGACGCGCCATAGGGGAACGATTTCCGTTGAAAGCGCGGAAAACCAGGGGGCGACGTTTACCATCCGGCTTCCGGGAACGCCGGCGGTCCGGGAAATCAGGGGAATGAGCCCTGCCACGACGAAGGTTAACCCGATGCGAATTCTGGTCATAGACGACGAAAAGAGCATTCGGAGTGTGCTCTCCGAAATGTTCGAATCTATGGGGCACTATGTCGCTACGGCCTCCGGGGGGAAAAAGGGCGTCGAGCGATTCGGAGAGGAAGCATTCGACATCGTCTTTACCGACCTCGGTATGCCCGGTATGTCCGGCTGGGAAGTCGCCGGAGCGATTAAAGCCGCCAACCCGGACACGGTTCTGTTTTTGGTGACCGGGTGGGGCATTGAACTGCCGCGGAGGAAATTGGAACAAAACGGCGTGTACGACGTGATCCCCAAGCCTTTTAAGATGGCCGAGTTGACCCGAAAAATTGCGGAGGTCGCGAAGGCGCGTAAAACTTCGTGATTGGTGAGTAGTGAGTGGTGAAGCGGTTTTCAACGCCGTATTCGTAATTTCTCGTGCCGTTGTGCTCTGGTAACAAAAGGTTGGAGTACCATCATGAATCGTCCCATTATCGGAATCCCCATAGGCGATCCTGTGGGGATCGGCCCGGAGATCGCGATCAAGGCATTGGCGCACCCGGAACTTTACGGCGCCGTGCGTCCGCTGGTCTTCGGAGATCGAATCATCCTGGAGCAGGTATTGGCGTCGCTGAAGCTGAATGCCGTGACGCATCCGGACGACGGGAGGTACGAAGCGGGCACGGTGGACTTCATAGACGTAGGCGCGTGGAGCGGACCGGTCTCGTTCGGCACGGTGCAGCCCGAGGCCGGACGCGCCGCTTATGCGTACCTGACCCGCGCCATCGAAGAGGCCCTCGAAGGCAGGATAGAGGCCCTCTGCACGGCTCCGATCCACAAAGAAGCGCTCCGGGCTGCGGGGATTCCCCATTTGGATCATACCGCGATCCTGAGTCACCAGACCGGCGTCCGGGAACCCATGACGCTTTTTATGGTGCGCGCCCTTCGGATTTTCTTCCTGACGCGCCACATTGCCTTCAGAGATATCCCGAAGTACATTACCCGCGAAGGGATCGTGCGCGCGGTGCGTCTGTGCGACCGCTATCTGAGACAGCTCGGCATCGCCGATCCGAACGTGGCCGTGGCTGCTCTGAATCCCCACGGCGGGGAGCACGGTTTGTTCGGAACGGAGGAGGCGCAGAGCATCGGACCCGCCATCGCGGCAGCGAAGAACGCCGGGCTCCGGGTGTCCGGGCCCGTTCCGGCGGACGCGGTCTTCCACCAGGCCTCGGAGGGGAAATACGACGGCGTACTGTCCCTGTATCACGATCAGGGGCACATCGCCGCGAAGACGCTCGACTTTCATCGCACCGTGGCCCTGACGATGGGCCTGCCCTTTCTGCGCGCCTCCGTGGATCACGGAACCGCCTTCGACATCGCCGGAGAAGGGATCGCGGATGAAACGGGGATGGTGGAAGCGATCAAGGCTGCGGGGAAGTATGGGAGATCCGTGCGGGCGCATCAAGAACGTGAAACGTGAAACGTAAAACGTGAAACGTAGGGCGCGATCCTTGTGATCGCCCTCTGTACTACTAACCCGCGAAATCTTGTTTTTTTGACAAGGTTTTTGTTGAGCGAGGATGGGTTGGATTGTTCGGATTCCCGGATAGGCGCACTTTGTTTGATCCGTGAAAATCCGTGGTATCCGTGTCCCATTGCTTTTGGGCTTTGTTTGCGGCTTTGCCGCGCTGTGTTCTCTGGGGCTCTGTGGCATGAAAAACAGGAGGAACATCATGTTAGACAATTTAGCAAAATTCCGGGAGGGACACACCAAGCGCGTGTCCAGTTGGGATACCACGGGACGGAATCGGGATTGTTGGACCATCGAGCCGGGCGCGAAGGTGGATCTAGCGAAGATCGAGGGGGCCGGGGTGATCCGGCATATTTGGTTCACAATCTCGTGTGAGGATCCGTTGTACCTTCGGAAGACGGTGCTGCGGATGTATTGGGATGGGATGGATCGTCCGAGTGTGGAGACGCCGGTGGGGGACTTTTTCGGCGTAGGGCACGCGAAAGTCGCTTCGTATTCCTGCGCGGCATTGAATATGTCGGCCAATCCGGGCAGCGATCGGAATGCGGCGATGAACTGCTATTTTCCGATGCCGTTTGCCGACGGGGCGCGGATCGAGGTGGAAAACGAGTGCGAGGTGCCCATCCGGTCGTTCTACTTCTATGTAGATTACGATGCGCTGGACAGGGGAACTATAAGCACGGTGCTCGACGATCTCCTGGGCAAGGACTTGGCCCGCTTTCACGCGCACTGGCGGCGGAACAATCCCTGTCAGCCTCCCACGCACTTAGTGGATCCGAACGATCCATCGGTGAACCTCAACGACAAGGACAATTACCTGATCCTCGAAGCGGAGGGGCGGGGGCATTACGTAGGCTGCAACTTGAGCGTGCACAATCTTTACGGCGGATGGTGGGGCGAAGGCGACGATATGTTTATGATTGATGGGGAGAAATGGCCGCCGGATATGCACGGCACGGGATCGGAGGATTATTTCTCTCACGCGTGGGGGATGCAGGTGCAGAATGCCTATATCTATAACGGCGTGTCATTCCACGATCCGGGTCCCAAGCATGCCTTCAACGAGCGGATCACCGTGTACCGGTACCACATCTGCGATCCGGTGATTTTCCATCAATCCCTCCGGGTCAGCATCGAGCACGGCCACGCGAACGACCGCTGTGACGATTATTCCTCGGTGGCGTACTGGTATCAGGGTCTTCCGCACAGACCATTCCCGCCGTTCCCGAAAGCAGAGGATCGCCTGCCGAGGGAGGATGCGACGGTCTATCCGGTGAACTTGCCGATTCCGCCCACGGAGCGGAGCCGGTCGGGGTCGCCGATTAAGCCGGAGTTGCTGAACCCCCGGCCGTAAGGAGCAACCTCCCGCAGGCTTGCGAGCCTGCGGGAGGTTAGCAAGGAACTGAAAGGATTCAGATATGCCGTTCTGTCCGAAGTGCAGGTATGAGTATGTAGAAGGCATCCAGCGATGTCCGGATTGCGGCGAAACCTTGGTGGATGAGCTTCCCGAAGAGAATCAGGGCGAGGAATTCCGGTTGGTCAGGCTGCATTCCTTCCCCGGAGAGGTCTATGCCAATATGGTGGGAGAAGCCCTGGAACACGAGGGCATTCCCTATCTCGTTCAGAAGGAAGTGCTGGGCTCCTCGGTCATCGTACAAGGGGCCACCGAAGGGGCCGAGGTCTCGCTTTACGTGAACGAGGAGGATTTCGAGGACGCGGAGGTCATTCTGAACGAGATGGTGGATCATATATAGTGAGGCGGCTGTCGAGTGCACAGCTTTCGAGTCTAAGATTAGTGAACAGGCAGGCCTGAAACGTAAAACGTAAAACGTGAAGCGTGAAAGGAAGGTGCCGAACCGTGCTGTTTATCGCACGGCGGGAGGGTGTGGAGGTTAGGTTTTTACCACTCACCCCTCACCACTCACCAATCACCAGTGGGGGGGGGGGAGGGCGGGGTAAGGCGGAGGTCGCATGGTTGGCGTACGATTGGCGCAGGTAACCCAGCGTTTCGGGGCCGTGGTGGCTGTGGATGCGGTTTCCATAGAGATTCGGTGGGG
>JAUWMS010000449.1 GCA_030613045.1 Candidatus Latescibacterota bacterium
AGATCACCTTGGGCGCGGTGAATCCTTCCAGCGCCGGATTGGCCACCCAGCGCTCCAAATTTTCGATCCCCACCGTGTCCATGATCCAGCGGCACTGCGGCGCGGTTCGACCGTCGTTCCACAGGATCGCCGGACGGATCACCGCGTCCCGCTTATCCAAAAAAACCGAACTGTGCATCTGTCCGGACAACCCGATCCCCGCGATGGCCTCGGGATCCATCCCTGAGATCACCTCCCGCACCGACGCCACCGTCCCTTTCCACCAGTCCTCAGGATTTTGCTCGGACCAATTGGGCTGCGGCGTGAACAACGGATGCTCGACCGTAGCGCTTTTTACCGTCCTTCCTTCCTCATCCACCAGGATCGTTTTGACGCCCGTGGTGCCGATGTCAATGCCTAATAAGTATGCCATGGAAGCCTCCATCCCATTTCGGATTTCGGATTGAAAACCCGCAATCACCAATCACTACTCCCCGCTCACCTGTTTTTTCTTATCCCGCAGATCCTCCGCCATCCACCCCGGCACGCACTCGCACCCGATCTGCGCACGTCCCCGTCCCTCGCCGTGGTAATCCGATCCCCCGGTGCGGAGGATGCCGTGTTTGATCGCCAACTTCTCGTAATACTGACGCACCACCGACGGATGCATCGGATGGAATACCTCGATCCCCATCAGGCCGTCCCGGACCATCGCGGGAATGCACTCATCGCGATGAACACTCCCCGGATGCGCCAACACCGGAATCCCTCCGGCCCGGCGGATCAGGCGAATGGCCTCGGCCGGAGAGATCGCATACTTGGGGAAATAGGCCGGGCCGTCGTATCCGATATACCGGCTGAACGCCTCCCCATAAAACCGGATCAATTCCTCCTTGACCAGCGCATCCGCGATGTGGGGCCTGCCTATGGCCGCGCCATCCGCCACTTCCAACACGGTATCGAAGCGCAGATCCAATCCCAGTGTCCGAAGTTTTTCAACGATCTTCCGCGCCCGCTCCAACCGCTTCTCCCGAAAAAGTGCGATCCATTCCAAAAGCGTCCGATCCCGCCAATCTATGTAGTAGCCCAGAATATGGATGTCCGCGTCCCCGACGGTCGTGCTCAACTCCACGCCGGGAATGATCTCAAGCCCGTTGCAGGTATTGCCCGCAATGGCTCGTTCGATCCCATCCACCGCATCGTGGTCCGTGATGGCCACGGCTTCCAGTCCGGCCTGAGAAGCCAGGATGGGGATTTCTTCCGGGGTTGATGTGCCATCGGAGCAACGGGTATGAATGTGCAAATCTACGTACTTATTGGACATACCTCCCCTTTTCGCCCTTCACCGTTGTTAGAATTGCCTGAATTTCAATGATTTCAAAGATTGTGTAGTTTGTTCGTGGTAGGCGCTAAAAAGACTCAAAACCAGTTCCTTTCACTTTGCCGGCGTCCTCAGCTATCCCATTCATCCTCATCTGTCAAGACCCTCTCGTAGAGCGTATTACTAATGCGAAATCCGGCAATATCTCTCATTTCATCCAAATGGTCTTTGATTTGAGTAATGAAACCTCGGCGTTTGGCCTCTATAAACACTCCAATCAAACCTGTGAAGTCCAGCCCAAAATAGCGAGCCGTGTCCCGTCCAAGTGGCTCGTCCATGATGAGAAGATCCGCCTCCAACTCCAGAGCCAGGGCGATCGTTTCCGATTCCCCCGCATCCAGATCTTGCCGCAAAGCGTGCACCAGAGAAACATTGTGGACGCTCCGTCTCCTTATCCAATCCGCCTCCTTTACCTCCTCAGCGCCCGGCTGCCCCGCACCTTCTACTACGACCTCGCGCCAAACGGCCTCGGGGATATAGATCTCGCCATAAAGTTGTTTCAGCAGATCAAGCATTCCGATGCACGCCAGGTTGATCAGTGGGGAAGCATTGCTAACCACCCTCATAAGCGCTCTACCCTCCTCAAGGTCTCGATATCCTCTTCGTAGTCCCTGACATCGTAATGAATGGGGATTCCTCTGCTTCCCAATATTTGTTGAAATTCCAAAAAGGTCATTCCCGCAAGCTCCCTCGCTTTGCCTAAGGAGAGTTTTTCCTCCTCGAAAAGATGAACCGCGAGTTCTCTTTTCAATTCCTGAACATCCATTCTGGCTGCCCGGATTATCCCCTGTGGAATTTCCATTGCAACTTGAAGGTGTGCCATTTTTAGTCCTTTCGTCCCATAGACGAAACTCCGTTTTTTTTGGTTCCTGAATTTTGATTTCTATGGCTATATCGCCTATCCATACACAACCTCGTGCATTCTAAAACGACCTTGAGCAGATCGGGCAAGGAGGTGCTTCAGGCGTCTGGACTCGATCTCGAAGTACTTGAGCCATTCCTCTTTTGGCGCCGGACGAGGAATGAAGTCCTTCTCCTCGTCCGCCTCTATAACGCTTTCCAGATAGAGCTCTATGGCTTCGTGGATGTTTTGTTTGGCTTCCGGTATGGTTTCGCCCTGAGAAGCCACATCCAACTCTAAGCACAGAGCGGAATAAAGATCGTCATCTTTCTCAATTAAGATGTGAAAGTTTACGTCGTCCATAATCATACTCCTCCTGACAGTGGCCGCGCGTTTATTTTTTTCCGAAGACATAGAGAAAACCGTCCGTGGAGCCGACATATACACCGTCCCCGACGAGCGCCGCCGCCGAGACAATCGCGCCTTTCGTTTCATACTTCCACCGAAGCGCGCCGGAATCCGCGGCGACTCCGTAGAAAAAGCGATCCATGGAGCCTACATAGACGGTCCGGCCCGTGGTCACCGGGGCGGCCCGGATGACCCCCTGGGTCTCGACGCGCCACACGAGTTGGCCCGTGCTCCGATCCAGCGCATAGAGCGCCCGGTCCGTGGCTCCGAAATATACCCGGGCCGAATCCAGCGCACAGCCTCCGTAAAGGCCCGCTTCGAGCTCAAATGTCCAGTGCACCTCGCCGGAGATCCGATCCAAGCGATATGCGACGCCGCCCGTGGAACCCACGTACACGCCGTCTTCTCCCACCGCCGGCGCGGCCCAGATGCTGCCTGCGGTCTCCTGCTTCCATAACAAGTCCCCGCAGCTTTCGCGCAACGCCACCACGCCTTGATCTGTCCCTATGTAAAGCACCGTATCGCCCATCGCTGCGGAAGAGCACATCGTCCCGGCGGACTCAAAACGCCAGAGTTCCGTCGCATCCGCCGCATTCAGGCCTATAACCGCGCCCGATTCCGTCGGCACAAAGAGCCGATCCCCCGCAATAAGCGGAGC
>JAUWMS010000502.1 GCA_030613045.1 Candidatus Latescibacterota bacterium
ACGAGGCCATGAACGCCAGCCTGATCAATCTCGTCCGCGATCCCCTGATGATCTTTTTCTATCTGAGCCTGATGTTCACCTTCAGTTGGAAGCTGACCGTGGCGGTGCTGTTGGTCATGCCCCTCAGCCTTCGGATCATCCTTTTTATCGGAAAGAAGCTCCGCAAGCACAGCACGCGCTCGCAGCAGCGGATCGCGGATATTACCACGGTGTTGGAGGAGACGATCTCCGGCATCCGGGTGGTCAAGGCGTTTGCGATGGAGGCTTTTGAGATCGCCAAATTTCGCGGCTGCACCGACCGGTTCCGAAGGACGATGACGAAGCTCACCCGGATTCGGCGTCTCGCTTCCCCGCTGACGGAATTTTTGTCCGTTTCCACCGGCATTGTGATTTTGTGGATCGGCGGACGGCAGGTGCTCGCCGGAGGGCTGCTCGCTCCGGCGGAGTTTATGACCTTTTTGATTACGATGTTTTTGATGATGTCGCCGTTTAAGAGCCTGGGAAACGTGTATAGTCGGATCCAGGTGGGATTGGCCGCGGGGGAGCGCATTTTTGAGATTCTGGATACGCCGCCGATCATTCGGGAAAAATCCGGTGCGCGGGAGATCGGGGACATCCAGGAAGGCCTGCGTTTTCGGGACGTTTCCTTTTCCTATCCCACCGGGGATTGCGTGCTCGATCGCGTGGATCTTAACGTCCGGGCCGGCGAGGTGCTGGCGATTGTGGGACCCAGCGGCGGCGGCAAATCCACCCTCGTGGATCTGATTCCGCGCTTCCACGATCCCACGGAGGGTGCTGTGGAGATTGACGGCGTGGATTTGAGGGACGTGAAGATCGGTTCCCTCAGGCGGTTGATGGTGATCGTCACGCAGGAGACGATTCTGTTCAACTATACCGTGCGCAACAACATCGCATACGGCCATCCCGAAATCGAGGAGGCGCGCATCGTCCATGCAGCGAGGGCGGCCAATGCCCACGACTTCATCCTCGAATTTCCCGAGGGATACGAGACCCGGATCGGAGACCGCGGCGTAAAACTCTCCGGCGGGCAGCGTCAGCGGTTGGCCATCGCCCGCGCCATTTTGAAAAATCCCCCGATCCTGATCTTCGACGAAGCCACCTCCTCCTTAGATATGGAATCCGAACAAATGGTTCAGGAAGCCATCGAACGCCTGATGCAGGGACGCACCGCGTTTGTGATCGCGCATCGTCTCTCCACCGTCCAGCGCGCGAACCGGATCGTGGTGATGGACGCAGGCCGGATCGTGCAGGAAGGCACGCATGAGGAGTTGGTTGCGCAGGAGGGGTTGTATAGGAAGCTGTATCGGATGCAGTTCAGGAACGGGCCGAGTGAAACGTGAGGCGTAAAACGTGAAACGTAATGCGAGAAGAGTGAAGCGGAGTATGCTCAACCGGTTTTTGCCGGATATTTGGCAGCCGGAGTTACCGCTTCAGCGGTCTATTATAAACCCGTAAACGGGTAACTCCGGAGGCTTCTGAGATTTTGGGCACGTTTGTGAATCATGCAGGGTAGATGTCCCGTCAGGGACAGGATATTTATAGCATTCGAGATAGCCGAAAACCTTCCCCAAGTCCCGTGAGGGACGAAATAACCATGGTAAACACATCATGACGAAAGATGCATTCGGAAGGATATTGGATAAATATACCGTCCCTACGGGACTGGGAATTTTTTTGGATTATTTTGTTTTGCTATAGCTGTTTTGTCCCTGACGGGACAGAACCCGGATTATTCACAAGTTCTGAACGATGCGCCGCAGCTTCAGGTTTTTCTGAAAAATTGCGTGTTGAAACCGGTAATCCAAAATACTTTGCTGCACAAGAGCAAAAGAGGATTTTGGGCGAATTTGTGAATAATGCTGGCCCAGAGGGTTTCAAACCTTTTTGGGACCCCCGAAGCCGTGAAACCTCTCGCCGCACGTTTCACGTTTTACGTTTCACGCCTTACCCCCCTCGGATCAACTCTATGTATTCAAAGATGAGCATTGCTTTCTTAAACTCCGTGGCCCCAAATGTCTGGGGTGGCGTGGAGAAATGGATGCGCAACGTCTCGGTGGGGCTTGCGGAAAGAGGCCATCGGATTGCGGTCATCGGCCGGCCGGGGAGCCAATTTATCAGGCGCGTGGGCGAAGCGGGCGTGCGAACCCTTCCGCTGACGCTGAGGAGCGATTTCGATCCCGTCACCATCGCCCGCCTGATCCGCATCTTCCGAAAAGAGCGCGTGGAGGTGCTGTGCGTGAATTTCAACAAAGAACTCCGATTGGGCGGAATCGCGGCGCGCATCGCAGGCGTCCGGGCCGTGGTCTGCCGCAAGGGACTTCCATTGGTGCGGGACAATGCGAAATTCCGGGCTACGTACCGCCATCTCGTGGATCGGATCATCGTGCCCTCGGAAAGCCTGAAGCGGGAATTGATGGCCTATCCGTGGCTTCGGGCGGATCGGATGGACGTCATCCCAAACGGGATCGCCCTGGATCCTCCGAATGCTTCCCGACGGACCGAACTCCGAAAGCAGTGGGGGATTGGGGACGGAGAAATCGTGGTGGGCTCCGTAGGGCGCCTGGTCCCCCAGAAGGGCTATCGGGTTCTGCTGGAGGCGGTTCCCCGGATACTCAGGCAATGCTCCCGCACCAAATTCGTGCTCGTGGGAGCAGGCCGTCAGCGGGCGGAGTTGGAGGATCGGGCCAGGGAGTTGGGCATCTCCCACCGGGTACTCTTCGTCGGAGAAACGGACCGTCCTATGGACGCCATCGCGGCACTGGATGTCTT
>JAUWMS010000247.1 GCA_030613045.1 Candidatus Latescibacterota bacterium
CCTCCCTGAGTGCTGTTCAAGCGCAAGGGAGCATTTTTGTTCGACTTTTGCAGAGAGGGCTCTCCTCAAATCAGCAACTCCGGACAGGGAGACGAGGTGTGAGCAAGGTGTGGGATTTATTTGCGGAATGCGTGCATTGAACCAAACTTTATAAGCGGCATCTATAGTCTATAGAGAGAGGGTCAGGAGCGTGTTTTCAGCACGATTGCGTCCTTCAGCCTGTGCGTGAACGCCCGGGCTTTCGTTGCTGAGCACCGGATGAAGCACCCTCCGGGCTCTCAGGGCAACCACATCTGGAGCAGTTTTCGGGCCACGGCCGAGCGCACTTCCTTGCGGTCATAGAACCCTTCCTGCGCCCGTTCTTTGGCGATCTGCACCCGATCCGCGCCCGTTCTCGGGATAGGAGAGGAGCCCGTACGTCGTGTCCTTCCCTCCAGAATCTCCCGGAACCCCGGCGATCTCAGAAGGCGCGCAGCGATCTCTTTCCGCACTTCGGGACGATCATAATCGCGCTGCTGCACCTTCTCTCGAGCCGCTTCCGTCCGAGCGGCCTTCGCCGAAGAGGCGCTCGACGCATGGTGCGTCTCCTCCCCGCGCGCCCGAAGCACTCGTGCCTGCTTCGAGAGCTCCACCCGATCTCCCCTGTCGGATTTTCCCGTGGTCTTAGGATTCGACCGTTTTTTCTGCTCGGTCTTTGGGATTTCAGACTGAAGATATAAGCCTTCTACTCGCATAGTATTCTCTCTCGGTTTAACAATCGAACAGGATTTTCTCCATCAGGCCTCTTTATCCATCAGCATTCCAACGCTTTTTGCCATCCGCGCGAGAAGTCGCAGCGTCTCCTCCGGCGGAATCTGCCGGATCACCTCCTTCGTGTCCTGGTCTATGATCCGGATGACCGTTTTCCCAAGACCTTTGTGGACCGTAAAGGAGAGTGCGGTATTCCTGAAGGCGCTGATGGGCGGATCGAGCGCTTTCGCTATCTCCGTAGCGTTTGCCTGCGAGGATGCCTGCTTCTTTTCTTTGGGATTTTTTTGGACCACGTTTTTCCTCGATATGGCCCCTGTTGCTTTTGCAGGCATTCCTCCGGGAAGGTTCTCCGCTCCGAAGAGGACAAGCGTGTCTGCCGTTCTCGCGCTTAGACTGTGTATGTCCATATCTTCACCTCCTTGGGACCGGAAAAATCAAGGCTCTTCTGCCCCGTGTGTTCCTCTCTCTGTTCTCTGTGAGGATGGTTTCTACAGGGGGGAGCATCCCAAAGAATCAATCCGAATAAAGGGTTTGATTCATAGTTCCCAAAATGGTCTGCATAAAGGATTGCTGCATCATAATGAGGTTCAAGGCCTGCTGCATCGCGGCGAATTGACTTCTAAGCTGCGTTTCTCTTTGTGCCATGCGATCCTCCAAGCGGTCAACCTGATCCTCGGATCGCTCTATCTGGTCGCTGATTACGTCCTGTGTTGATTCAATAATGCCGTCGTCTTCCGTGAAAGTCTCCAACAGGGCTTTGAATTTGGTCGCCACCCCGTCCGTCGAGTTGAAGAGCGCTTCGACGGCGCCGGGATCATCGCTCAATGCTTCGGAAAACACGTCCGCATCCGAGATGCTCGCGTGCAGGTTGTTGTCGAAGGTGATGCCGATCCCGGAAAGATAGTTCGGATCGCCCGAAGCCAGTCCGGTGACCTCCTCCGTCATCGCGTTGATCAGATTCATCCGAAGACTTCTATACGTGCTTTGTCCCGCCAGCGCTCCTCTCGTATAGGTGCCGCTGCTGTTTTCCGTTACAGCGGATTTGGTCCTTATATAATCTGTGACGGTGTTGAACTTAGACAAAAAATCCTCGACCTTGGACGTGATGGCGCTCTGGTCTTCATCTACGGTGACGGTGGTATAGGTGCTTTCCGTATAGTCCGTGATGTTGGTGGCTTTGAGGGCGATGCTCACGCCATTGATCTCGAACGTGTTGGACGATTTGGTGATCTCATCCCCTGAATCCGAACTGTTGATCGTGAACTTCGCGTCCAGACCCTGCGTCTGCACGCCGCTATCGAGTTTCAGTGTCTCGCTGAGGAAGGTTCCGCTGATATCCTCCAGCGCGATGTCCTCGCTGCCGGTGGTATTTGAACTGAGAAATATCCGGTCCAGCGTATCTTCGTAGAACGCCGTGACCCCGGCCGAGGAGCTGTTGATCCGGGAGATCACTTCGCCTAGGGTATCCTCGTCCGCATCCCACTCGATTTCCGCTCCGTTGATTTTGAAACTCCCCGAATCGCTTTCCCCTATTTCGGTGTCGAAGTTCTCCTTATAGAGCAGCACATCCGTCTGAAGGCCAGTGGTGTTGGTGGAATAGGCGCCCGGCGCGATGTTGATCTCCGTCAGTAAATTGCCGCTTTGAGACAGCGTAAGACTCGCCGAAGGGTCGTCCGCCTCGATGACAAAGTGATCGTTCGTGTCGTTGTAATAGATTGTCGCGCCCGCCGTGGTGTCGTCGTTGATCGCCGTCATAAAAGCATTCACCGAATCGTAATCCGCTACATCGAACTTCGCATTCCCTCCTCCGGTCTTGATCGTGATACTTCCCGTGATCGTGTTTTCAAAGCCCGCTTCGTCGAAACTCTTCGACGTATCTATGGTTTCGGATCCCGCCACCACCTGCGCCGAGCTGGTGACCGACGGGGCCGTATTCAGCCTGACGGTGCTTTTCATCGTCGTGGCGGTGGCCAATTGTTTTACCCGGAAAAGATAGGTGCCGACGGCCGCGCCTTCCTCGGCCGTGGCCGTGATCTCCGTCTCCTCATCGGACGAAGCGGTCCTCGTATCGAAGACCGAAGCGTCGGTATCAATGATCTCGTCGGCCAGATCCTCCAGGGGATCCAGCTTCCCTTTCAAGTCACTAAACATGCCCGAGCGCATGGTGAGCGAAGCCTGATCCCTTTGCAGCCGGACGATCGGTCTCCGCTCTATGGCCATATACTGAGCCACGAGAGTATCGATACTCGAAGAGGAACCGGATGTGGAGGGGATGTTCATAGCGGGAACCTTCGTTTGTGGTTATTGGTCATCGGTTATTCGGTTAGTGCCTCCCCGCCGCTGCTCTTTACCGACGGATGAATACTGAGGGATGATTCATTCTTCAGGACGCCCGCTGTGTCATGGCCATCTGCCAAGTCGCGCGCAATTCTCTCAGTATTTTCAATGGAGGATCGTAAACCGACTCCTTTACGGAGCGCATCGCATATTCATACAGCAGGAACAGCCCGACGGCGACCTCTCCTCCTCCGTCGAAATTGAGTGCGTCAATAAGCTCCTTCAGGCCCTCTACGGCTTGGGAGGCATCCTTACGCACACACCCCTTGATGGTATAATCGTATAGATGAAGGACCAGCTTTCCCGGGCTGGAAGTATTGATCTCCTGAACTTTGTACGTGTTCAGGGCATGTTTTCTGCTCGCCGGGTATGCGGACGGTAAAGCCATAGCTCTTTTTCCTCGGGGTGGTGCTGTGTCAGAAAAAGAGCAAAGGTCATCTTATCCTTATTGCTCTGAGAAAGTGAAGAACCACACCAAACGTCTTAGGAGTTTTTTTGGGTGTCTTCGCGTTTCTCAGCAGTGGATTCCGACAAGATGACCCTTGCTCAGGGAATCCTATGCCCTGCGTGTATCCTACCGGAACAACGTCAGGATATTCTGGGGCATGGTGTTGGCCTGCGCCAGCATCGCGGTCGCCGTCTGCTGCAGGATCTGGAGCTTGGAGGCCTCCAACTGCTCGTAGGCCATATCCGCGTCCATGATCCGGCTATGAGCGGCCAGCGTATTGGTCTTGGCCACGGTCAAACTGGTCTCCTGATACGTCATCCTGTTCACGATGGCGCCGGTGTACCGCATCGCCGAAGAGACACTTGAAATCGCATCGTCAATCTGCTGCATAAACGCCTGCGCCTGATTCTGATCGCCGACCGTATTGCCGCCCTCGGTGTACGTGACCCCATAGATCGCGCTCTCCCCAGTGGCGGCCGCGCTGCCCGTCAGCGTCAAATCGAATCCAACCCCCAGATTGAGGTTGGTGAGCCCGGCGGTGGCGTCAAACGTCGTCGAGAGGCTGGTGTCCGTGGTGCTGCCGCTGCCGCTTGCGGACAGGCGCACCGCATCCCCTTCGGTATCCCGCAGGGTGATGGTCGCGGTCACCGTATTGACGCCCGCGGAGGCTGTCGCGATCTCGAGGGTGTAGTACCCCGAAGCCAGCTCCGTCAAGTTCCCCAGCGGGGTGGCGCCGGTGGCCATTGCCGCGCTGGCGTAATCCGTGGAGAGCGTGGATGTGGTCAGCGTATCCACACTCGTGCTGGAAGCGACTACGTTCAACCCCGCGGCGTTGAAGCCCGTTCCGCCGCTCGTCCAAACTTGCTTGGCGATGTTGAAACCGCTGATGTTCTCGGTCGTGCCCGCACCGATCTGGAAGGAGAAGTCGGTGGTTGACTGCAGCAGCTTGACGCTGTTCCATTCCGCCTGAGTATACTCCTGATCGATCTGATCGTTGAACCGCTGAAGATCCTCTAAGATCGCCAGCCGTTCGTCCGAACCCAACGTATCGTTGGCCGCCTCGGTGGCCTTGACCTTCATCGAAGCGAGAATATCGTTGATGTTGGTCAGATGCCCTTCCGCCACTGAGATCAGATTCTTCGCGCTGCCGATGTTGTCCAGCGCCTGTCCCAATCCCGAGGCCCGCACGCCGAGCTTGGTGGCGATCGTGTACCCCGCGGAGTTGTCGGACGGCTGGTTGATCTGCTTACCGGTCGCCAACCTGAGTTGGTGTGCGCCCAGTTTCTGGTTGATGCTGTTGAGCGCGTCCAAAGCCTGCAGGGCGGCGAGGTTCGTATTGATTCTGGAGAAGTCAAAAGCCATGAGTTCATACCTCCTTGTTGGATGGGTCGAGCACCGCTCCGGCGCTGGACCACATTGGGCATCCATGCCCTTAGGTTGCGTCTATCCTGGTTTCCGCGAAGTCCCATAGGGACTCCTGCCACGGGTTTTCCGCTTCGGTATCACCTCCTTCTTTGCCCAGTCGAAAGGATTTTTCTCGTCTCTTGGTTATGCTATCGGTAAATCGCGCCAAGAACTTTAGTGTTTTTTTATGAGGAAGGGGCGGGAGGCAAGCGGGAGGGGGGGGGGTAGAGTAGAGGGGGAAAGTGGTAAAGGGGGAAAGTGGTAAATTGGGAATTGG
>JAUWMS010000412.1 GCA_030613045.1 Candidatus Latescibacterota bacterium
TGGGGCTCCGGGCTGCCGGGTAACCGGGTCACTGCTCTTGCCATTGATCCCCAGGGAAATATATGGATTGGGACTGAGTCAGGTGGCCTTGCGAAGTTTGACGGAGAGAACTGGACGGTGTATAACACAGAGAACTCCGGGCTTCCGGATAACTGGGTGAGTGCCGTTGCCAGTGATGCTCTGGAGAACATCTGGGTTGGGACTGAAGGTGGCCTATTGAAGTTTGATGGAGCAAACTGGACGCTCTATAACATGGGGAACTCCGGACTGCCAATTAATTATGTCCAGGCTCTTGCCATTGATCCCCAGGGAAATATATGGATTGGGACTCAGAAAGGTGGCTTGGCGAAGTTTGATGGAGTAAACTGGACGGTATATAACACAGAGAACTCCGGGCTGCCGGGTAACTGGGTTAGTGCCATTGCCATTTATGCGCAGGGGAACATGTGGATTGGGACCGGTGGGGCTGATGAACAGTCTATTGGGACTGGCTATGGCCTGACCAAGTTTGACGGGGCCAGTTGGTCTGTGTACGACACATATAACTCCGCGCTGCCGGATGATGATGTCCATTCTCTTGCCATTGATGCCGAGGGGAACATATGGGTTGGGACTTATGGTGGCCTGGCGAAGTTTGACGGAGGCAACTGGGCCGTGTATAGTACAGGTAACTCCGGGTTGAGGGCTAACGAAATCCTTGCCATTGCCATTGATGCTCAAGGAAACAAATGGATTGGGACTTGGGATGGTGGCTTGGCGGTGTATCGTGAAGGTGGAGTAAACCTATCGGGGGTGACTGATGTGGAGGAGCGGCATAGCGCCGAGCTGCCATCCGCATTTCTACTTTCTCAGAACACGCCGAATCCGTTCAATCCGAGCACGGAGATTTCCTTCAGAGTCCCCAGGCAAGCTCAGGTAAGGATAGGTATCTATAATTTGCTCGGTCAGCTTGTGCGTGAGCTGACGGACCGGAAGGTTGCGCCGGGTGTTCACCGGGTGCGATGGGATGGAAAGGATAGCGCAAACATCCCCGTTTCGAGCGGGGTCTATCTGTATCGTATGGCAACCGATGCAGGAGTTATTATTACAAAGAAGATGATCTTGTTGCGCTAAGACGGCCCAATATCCTGTGCCTTCACCGACGTCTCCGTCCTTTCTGTTCGATGGTGTGCCGTCGGAGGGGCCCGGTATCTATGCCGGCTTCAGTTGGAATACGAGGAATTGGGGGGGTGGGTTGACGGAGGGGAATTCTTACCAATCAGAAAAGAACTTCGAATTTTTACCTCCGGCACACAGGCGGATTTCGATCTGTCCCACCACATCCCCCAGGACAAAGAGACTTCTCTTTTTGTTCAATGCATCCTATCCCTCTGTGCTGTTGATACTTCATACGCACAATATGATCCGTATTATATCTCCCAAGACCGGGGGTTCTCCGAAGCGCATTTACGTCGTTCAAATATCAAAGGGGGGCTTGGCGTTTTTTCGGCCATCAGTTATGCAGATACGGCTGTAGCCTATCTGTCCTGTCGCGGGCTGACGCCGCCGTGACAATCCCATCTACATAACTCAAAATCTACGTAAACGTTCTTCCTCCTCACCACACTCCCTCCCTATCGAAGCTTCCCCCGTCTCTCTCAACATCCATCAGAAAACCCTTGAAGACCCTCCTTCCTCCTGTTTCTTCACCAGATTATCTTTCCATACTCCTCTATCCCCTCTCTTCAATATTGGACCGGATTGTTTTTGGGGGGTCATGTCGAATTTTTTCGACATGATGTCGAATTTTTTCGACATGACACTATCCCCAATTAAGCCATCAGCTTAGGCGGGAGCAAAGTCCAATTTTTGAAGTCATGTCGAATTTTTTCGACATGACCGTGCACAGTGCCCCCTCCTTTTCGCCTTCGACTCCATTTTTCTTCCTATTGTTGCGCAATCCCTTATACGCAAAATAAAACTTTTTTTCCTCGGTTGCCTTTTTGGCACGCTTTTTGTATTAGATAATAAGCAGAAGACGATCAGGCATCGCCCGATTCTTCCATTTTCTTAGAAAGGCCGAACGCATGCGAGTGGTTTTGGTGGATCCGGCCCCCAGACGGGGCATCCGGGAGGCTTATGAAAGCCTCGGCATCGCGTATATCGCTGCTTCGCTGAGAGCCGGAGGCCACGAGGTCACGCTGATCAGCAGCGCGCTGAGATGCCTGTCCGTTCGGGCTATGGTGCGGGCGATCCGAAAAGCCGATCCTCAGGTGATCGGGATTTCCGTCCTGGAGGTGCACGCAAAACGGGCGCTCACTTTGGTGAATGCGTTGCGCGATGCAGGGAGCAAGGCGCACATCAGCCTCGGAGGGCATTTTCCCACGTTCAATCACAAGAAGCTACTTCGGAGATATGAAGGCGTGGATTCCATCGTCCGGGGGGAGGGAGAGCGCACGTTTCTGGAATTAGTTGAGCGACTACGTGACCATCAGAACCTCGACGGCGTCGAAGGGCTTTCCTTCCGAGAGGTCGATGCTCCTTTAGTCGAGGCTCCTTTTATCGGACTGCCTCGCCCAGTCGCGGCAGTCCATGAGAAGGGTTTTCGACGATTCGTAGAAATTCAGGTGAATCCTCCCCGCGCGCTGATCGAGGACTTGGACGCCCTTCCTTTTCCGGCCCGGGATTTTGCTCCGCTCGTGCTTCGCCAGCATTCCGCACTCAGCATCTCCGCCTCACGCGGATGTTACGCCAATTGCTCTTTTTGCAGTATCCGCACGTTCTACGATCAGTCGCCCGGTCCCAAGTGGCGCACCCGAAGCCCTCAACGTGTGGTGGACGAGATGGAGGAATTGGTGCAGCGGTTCCGTCCTTCCCTGATTCAATTTATTGACGATCAGTTCGTAGGCCCCGGGGTAAAAGGCAAGGAGTGGGCGCTTCAATTGGGAGAAGAGATGCTGCGGAGGAAGCTCGGGGTTCCTTTCACCTGCTCCTGCCGGGTGAACGACATTGATCCGGATCTTTTCGGCCTGCTCAAAGAGGCCGGATTGACGCGCGTGTTCATCGGGATTGAGTCCGGGACGGAGCGCGGGCTGCTCACGTTCAACAAGCGAACCACCGTCGCTCAGAATCTAAACGCGCTGGCCACGTTAGACAAACTGGGGATCGGATACAAAATCGGCTTCATCTTCTTCGATCCGTACACCACGTTCGAGGAGGTCAAACAGAACCTCCGATTCCTGTCGGACATCGCGCCCTACTGGATGAAAAAGCGTGGGCTGCTCTCCATCGAACCCTCTCTGATCGTGCACGACGGAACGCCGATCCACGCTCGTCTGAAACGCGAAAACAGGCTGTCGGGCAATTATCTGCGGTATGGCTATCGGATCGAAGATCGAAAAGCGCGGCTTGCCCAGATCGTCTTTCAGTTCTTCGTGAAGAAAACCTTCGTGTTTTATTTTGCCTTTTTGCGCTATGCGAGAGAGCGGGTACGCGACGGGGTTCGGATTCTGAGAAGAGGAGGCGCAAAGCTCGCGATGCGGTTTGGGTAGTCGAGGCAGTCCCAAAAGAAAGGTCCTCGA
>JAUWMS010000402.1 GCA_030613045.1 Candidatus Latescibacterota bacterium
CGATGGTATCCACGATAAAATCATAGATTTCCCGCTGCCGGGCAGTCAAGTCTTTGCGCATGGGAATTCCTCCCCTCCATCAATCGGAATGGTCACGGCTTGCGGCCCTTCGCCCCGCGTCCTTCGGTCCCTGCTTTTTTATCTCCGCCTCCGAACGTCTCAGATAGATCGGTTCGAGGCCGAAAAGTTCCGCGTGTTCGCCTTTCCGGAATGCGGATAAGCCCAATCGGGCCACTGCCGCCGCGTCGGGATGGGCGGCATCCGATGGGGCAAAAAAAGCCCGGTCTCCGAGCTTTTCCCGGATGGGATCGCGAAAGATCGTGATGCCGTCGCCGGAAAAAATCGTGGGCCGGGAAATCCGCGCCAAGAGGTGCTCGATAGAAATCGTGCCCGGCGCGAGCGCCTCGCGCACGGTACCGTCCGAAACGTCGTAGATCGCCGCATAAACCTCCTGCTTCCTGGCATCGAGCAAGGGGCACACGGGATAGCGGGCAAAACACAGCCGTGAAGCCATCGCCTCGAGCGTCGGAACTGGAGTCAGTGGAAGGTCATTGGCGAAGCAGAGTCCTTTGGCCGTGCTCAATCCGATCCGCAGCCCCGTGAAGGATCCCGGGCCGATGGACACGGCGATCCCGTCCAGATCCGTGAGGGCGACGTCGGTGTCCGACAGAAGCCGCGCGATCATGCCCATCAGCCGCTCGGAGTGCGTGCGCCGGATATTCAGCGTGTATTCGGCGATCACCTCCGACTCGGTCACCAAGGCGATACTTCCCAGCCAGGTCGCTGTTTCGATTCCCAGTATCAGCATAATGTTCCGTCAGGAAAAGGTCGAAAAAAAGAGAATAAGAGGCATTCCGCGCGCGCCGGATTGTTTTTTTGCTCAGAATAAAGGAGATTTTCTCTTGACAGGAGGGCGGCTTGAGGCTACATTAGCCTCTCTGAAATCGCAACGAGCGTTCGCGTATTTGGGGACGGACGGGAGAGGAAACCCGAATGCCTTTGGAGGATAACCTATGAAAAAGGAGCCGATGCTCCCTACCCGGAACGAACGGGAGCGCATCCTCGTCATCCGGGCGGGCGCCATAGGAGATCTGATTTTGACGCTTCCGGCGCTCGAGGCCTTGCGCAAACGATTTCCCGGGGCGCACCTCAAGGTGATGGGACATCCTCATTCTTTGGAGCTTATAGCGGGGCAAAGGGAGATTGACGCGGTTTCTTCCATAAATCGGAGGGAAGCGGCGCATCTATACATTCCGAACGTCCCGATACCGGATGCCCTCAAGCGCACCTTCGGAGTGTTCGACCTGATCGTAGCTTACGTGGCGGAGACGGAGGGGACGTTGATCGGGAATCTCCGAAGGGCGGGCGCAAAACGGGTGATCTCCTGGCCTCCTTTTCCTTCCCGCTGCACGCACGAGGTGGATCATCTTTTGGAGGCGCTCCGGCCGCTGGGCATCGCGTCTTCGAAGAACGTGCCCGAACTCGTTCCCACGCCTTTAGATCGGGCCTTTGCCGGGCGTTTTTGGAGCACCCACAACCTTCGTCCCAGCCAAACCGTGCTTGCGCTCCATCCCGGCAGTGGCAGTCCGTCCAAATGCTGGCCCCCGGAGCGTTTTGCCCGGATCGCCGATTGGGCAATCGAGTCCCTTTCCGCCGCAGTTCTTCTGATCGCCGGACCCGCGGACGAGGAGGCAAAGGATCAAACGCTCAGCCGGATGAAAGGAACGCCTGTGCTCGCAACAAATTTGACGCTTCCCCGCCTCGCGGCCCTTCTTGAGCGATGCACGGCTTTCCTCGGAAACGACTCCGGGATCACACACCTCGCGGCGGCAGTGGGCACGCCCACCGTTGGCCTCTTCGGCCCGACCGACCCTCGCATCTGGGGCCCGCGCGGAGGACACGGCGCGATCCTCCATCACGAGACGCTTTGTTCTCCCTGCGACGACCTTCATCGGAAACGATGTCGCCATCGCATCTGCATGGAGCGCATCGCGATCAGCGAGGTGAAGGAATTGCTTCTTTTTCTGATGGACACGCAGGCTTAAGTGATTTTTGAAATGATCTTGTTACTCTATCGGGGCTTGTGGATCGAGGCCACGCACTTCCCCTCCTCGTGAAAGTGTGAAAGTAAGCAACTCTGTGGCGGAATCCCACTTTCTCACCTTCCCACTTTCTCCATCTGAAGAAAAAAATTACTCTACCTACACAAAAGCTTCGTGAAAACACCTAAGCCACGAGGCTCTCTGCCTTCCGGTCTGTTCCGGTCGCTCCCACCACGTCGGCCAACACGGCTTCTCCGGCCACAAGGGCCAGCTCGATTTCCAGGACAAATATGGGAATCTCCGAATGCGCGGCGAGCGGATCGAAGTGAGGCGGAAATCGTACAACGTCCTTCTCCGTAGTCACAATGGCCTCACTTCCCGCCTCCTTCGCTTGTTGCCACGAGGTCTCCAAGTCTTCCACCGTGTAAACGTGGTGATCCCGATACCGGGCGCGTCCCGCAATTTTTGCGCCGAGGGTCTCCAGTGTGCGCTCGAACGAGTCGGGATTACCCAAGCTCGAAAGGGCAAAAACCTTTCGTCCTTCCAGAAATGCCAGGGGAACCTCCTGGTCCGATCCCAACGTGCGCAGCCGTCGGGGACGGTGCACCGTTTCGATCCGGCGCGCCTTCGGATTGATTCTCCGGAGTTGAACCCGCAGGTGCTCCAACTGATGGGATTGATCCACCCGCGTGATACAAAACAGCTGCGCCCGCTTGAGGCTGGAAAGCGGCTCCCGAAGGATCCCTCTCGGCAGCAGCATTCCGTTGCCAAAAGGATTGGACCCGTCTATCACCACAATATCCAGATCGCGCCGCAGCTTCAGATGCTGAAACCCGTCGTCCAGCAGCAACACGTCCGGCGCGAAATCCCGGATCGCCACCCAGCCCGCGAGATGGCGGCTTTCTCCCACGACCACGGGAACGCCGCTCAGTTTCTGTCCGAAAAGATAGGGTTCATCCCCCGCCCGCTCCCGGTCCACCAGCATCCGCTGGCCATCGGAGACGACCACGACCCCCTTGCCCTTTCGCTTGTATCCCCGACTGATGATGACGACCCGTTTCCCAACACGCTGGAAATATTCGGATAGCAGCATCACCAGGGGCGTCTTGCCCGTGCCTCCCACCGCGATGTTTCCCACCGAGATCACCCGGGTGGGCAATCGGAAGTCACGGAGGAAAAGACGGGAACGATAGGCCAGGATACGCATCCGCACCACGACTCCGTAAAGTACGGACAGACCGGTCAATCCCCCTTGGAGCAAGCGCAGTCCCCACGTCCGCTCTCTTGAATCTATAATTTTTTCCCATTCCATAATATTCAAAGAATATTGGATATTGGTGATTGGTGATTGGTGATTGGTGCGCCGTGATTCGCAATCCCGGGAGTCCACGCTTTACGCTCTACGCTTTATGTTTCACACCTCTGAACTCCGAGACGATACCCTTTTCGATCAACAAGGCGGCGGTTTGCTCCGCGCTTTTTTCCCGCTCCCGCATCAGGGCTTTTCCGGAAGCCACCATCATCCTTCGTCGTTGGGGGGAGTCCAACAGCTTCCTCAGGCGCCTTGTCAGATCCTCCATG
>JAUWMS010000498.1 GCA_030613045.1 Candidatus Latescibacterota bacterium
AAAGAAGGGACATGGTACCCTCAACTTGCCCTGGAGAAAACTATCTCTCTGTTTTTACACTACTTTTAAAAATGCTTAAAAGGAAAGAAACTTCTGCGTCTTGTAAAGAAAATCCTTGACTTTTATCTAATACTCTCCTTAGACGTTTCATATCTGGGACACGCCCCCAAAAATGTTGAGGCTGAGCAAAGACAGGTTGAGACCCCTCAACCTTAACCGACTGTTTTCAGTGAGTTCGGTGTGGCCATATAGAATTTCAAATCATTTTACGAAAGTCCTTGAGCTGGTGATAGGTGATGCGGTTCGAATCGTGATAGTTGTGGGCGCCGTCATAAGCTGTTCGTACAAGATAGATAATGTCTTCGCCGTCAAACTGCCAGTCCACGTACTGGAAACCGGTTGACCGAATAGATTCCTCGTAAAAAAGCCCCTAATCATCCCTGAGCAAAACGATTACGTGTTCCCACTGTCTCAAATTCCTCGATTTGTAAAGACTCAGCACGGAGCGCCGGGTTGGTTTGTCCGGGTTCGGGCTGCCGTTGCTCAGAGTCAGATACAGGCCGCTTTTTTCGTCCCGACGAATGGTAAATTTGGTGATGCCGCCGGGGAAATCAATAAATCCGGTTTTCGGATCAAAGGTGATTCTGCGCCCCTGCTCGGATACCCGGACGATGGCCGCCTTTTCCATGTCGCTGTTGAAGCGCAGAATATTCCATATTTCCCCCGACGGCGTCTCAACGACATTGCCTTCGAGCCATCCCGACACGTGTTGCTTTCCGCGTTCTTCGGGTGACCACGTCGCATCGAACCGGAGCTTGTTGCTCATCGTCCAATTGGACGCATCCAGCAAATCCGCGTCGGTCCGAATCGAAATGACCGTGGATTTGAAGTCAGGCGCCCACCACGATTGATTCTCCGTGGTCGGCTCGAAATCCTCGAAAGCTCGATAGAGGCGCTCGTCTTTAATCAAAATGGGGACCGGTGCGCAGTGGTAGTTCGGCGGATCGTGAAAAGCTCCACCCGGAAATAACCATCCCGACTTCCCATCCGCGGGATGAGTCCAGGTGTTCCCGCCATCCTCACTGCAACGAATCACAATGGAGCCATACTGTTGTGAGGTCCCAAGAAGATAGACCGCATCGTCCAGGATAAAAAGAGTGCTCCAGTACGCATTGGCAATGTGGGTACTGTTCCGCCAGGTTTTCCCGTCGTCCGCCGAACGATAGACGCTGGTCAAGTGTTCTTCGTTTTCATGATTACGCGGACAACCGGGGCCGAAATAATCGTGAGTAGCAAGAAGATCGCCATTGCCCAAGCGAACGATACTCGGACTGCCGAGATACGTCTTCGTGGCAGGGTCTTGAAATCTCAGTTCGTTGAATATCATATCTCCTCTCCGAATCTGCGTAATCCGCAGTTCTGGTTCCGCGCGGGAATAAATTCCCCGCGCACCGTTTGGGAAGCCCTGTGAACAGGGCTGGACTCGTGGGATCAGCCCAATTTATTGGGCTTTGCTCAGGTAGCGTGGCGATTTATCGCCACGCGGAAGACTATCCGACAAATCGCGCTTGACGCACCACCACATAGCGCTCTCCCGCCTCGACCTCAAAGCGGATGCGGTGTCCGTCCTCCAAGCACGCGACCGGATCTACGCCGGCGTTGGTCACCGCGTACCGACCTGCGCCGTGCAGGATGGTGCAAGTGCGGTCGGTCAGTGGCGTGATCTCCGCGCGGGTCAACTGCCCGTCTTCCCACTCCATGTTGACGGTGTAGCCCCCTCTGGCGCGCAGGCCACGGATCGTTCCTTTGGACCAGACCGGCGGCAGAGCGGGCAGAAAATGCAACTCCTCGTGATAGCTCTGGAGCAGCATCTCCAGCACCGCGGCGGCGCCTCCGAAATTGCCGTCAATCTGGAATATCCGGGGCGGGTGCAGATCGAGCAGGCTGTCCGTGGCGAAGTCGAGGATCAGGTGTACGAGATGCTCCCACGCCTTCTCGCCGTCACCCAATCGAGCGAAGAAACATGCGGTCCACGACCGGCTCCAGCCCGTGTGCCCGCCCTCGTGGGCAAGACGTCTCTCCAGAGAAACCCGCGCCGCCTTCCACAACTCCGGCGTGTGCTCCGGATCAATCCCATCGCCGGGAAACAGGGCAAACAGATGCGAATAATGCCGGTGTCCGGGCTCGACCTCCTCAAAATCCTCGTTCCATTCCTGCAACTGACCGTAGCGCCCGATCTTCATGGGCGGCAACCGGTCGAGCATCGAGCGCCATATTTTCCGCTTGTCCGCATCCACATCCAACAATTCTCCCGCTTGGATCGCGTGCCCGAGCACATCCCGGATAAGCTGAATATCCATCGTGGCGGACACGCACAGCGTCACGGGTAGCTCTCCTCCGCCGACGAAGCGGTTCTCCGGCGACTGCGACGGGACCGCCTGGAGCGCGCCGTTTTCGTCCTCGATGAGATACGATTCGTAGAAAGCCGCTACTTCCCTGATGAACGGATAGGCCCGGTCTCGCAGAAATTTCTCGTCCTGCCCATGCTCGTAATGCCACCACATGTGCTGCGCCAGCCACGCAGCCGCGCCGATCCAGACCGCCCAGCCAAAGGACTCCGGCGTGCTTCGTCCCCAAGCGTCCGTCTGGATCGGGAACCAGACGCCCTCGCACCCGTACAGATCCCTCGCGGCCTTGCGGGCATGAGGCACAAACCGCTCGATGTGCTGGAAAAGTGCTTCGGTGGCAAATTGCAGGCCTCCCGCTTCCGCCGGCCAGTAGTTCATCTGAAGATTGACGTCGTGGTGGTAGTCCGCATCCCAGGGAGGCTCAA
Source organism: Candidatus Latescibacterota bacterium (assembly GCA_030613045.1). Lineage (GTDB taxonomy): Bacteria > Latescibacterota > 4484-107 > 4484-107 > 4484-107 > 4484-107. Next base: position 2,834 of record JAUWMS010000498.1, read on the forward strand.
G
>JAUWMS010000272.1 GCA_030613045.1 Candidatus Latescibacterota bacterium
ACTCCCCAGATCAACCATCCCCCCACGCAGAAATTTCCAATGCGTAATCCCGTAGATGCGTTCGACTACCTCATGGTACACCACTGGAATATCCCACCCTAACAACAGCCCCCTGAGATACCAGCCCGTGGTGCCAACCACAGAGAAAAAGCTGTTCCAGAGAGTCCCAGCCGGAAATTCGATGTATTTGTAGTGGAGGGGATGGGGTTTATAAAACAACCAGAAGGGTGAAAGAATCAGAGGAAATGCGGCATAAGGCAGGAGACGCATCAGCATGGTGCGCAATCCCGACCGCCGATACAGCACCTCATACGCCACCAACACGATCGGAAGCGTAAACACCACCTTGGAGGTAAGCAACCCTAAGACGAACAACCCCACTGCCGCAATATATGGCCCTCTTCGCGGCAAGCGTGCAAACGCAAGATAACAGCAGAGCGCGCCTAAGTAAAAGCTCAACCCAAGAACGTAGTGAAAATGATCAATACGGTTGACCACCACCGAAGACAGGGGGTGAAAACTGAAAAGAACGGCCGCAAGCCCCGCACTCCAGAGATGCTTTGAAAAATGTCTGACGACGAAAAAGACTAAGATCGCGTTAAGCCAATGAAAAGCCAGTAGCCATACGTGCCAAAAAAGGACATTCTCAACTTCGACGAACGTGCGCACCACCGCCAACAGCGCATAGCTCAACGGACGGAACTGTCCGTCCGTGAACATCAAAAAATCCCGCGAGAAGATCAACGGGACATTGCGCCACCAAGACAAAAGCGGCAGCCGGAGAATACTTGCCTCATGGTCAATAAACGTGGGAGCATTCAGACTCCATCCGAAAGTGGCCAGAAGACCCCCGGCAAGCAGAAGCAGAAGAAACACAAGGAAATATTTTGAGAACATCTTGGGAATCACTGGGATGCTCCTCCTTGCACAGAAATCGCCGGCTTTTCCACTCGAATCGCCTCAAAGAGCTTGCGTTCTCCAATCTGCGGCGCCTGAGCCACAACCTCAGGAATATTGAAGCTTTCCAGAGGCAAGTTCTTAACCGGAAGCCGCACCGCGGGCGAGGAGTATCCCTCGTCGTCAATCTGCGTCAGATACAAGCGGGCATAAATACCGTCGTCCCGCTTGCTGGCAAACACCAACCAGTGGCTGTTGGAGGACCAACTGTGCCAGGAGTCCGCCGCATAGCCTACGTTGCACTCCAAACGATGCGACGGGCCTTCGAGATCCCCCGGAAGCAAGTATATGTCGCTGGACGACCGGATCAGATCTCCGCCTGAGGACTGGCAAAAGGACAGCCATCTCCCATCCGGCGAATACCTCGGATAGTAATTACTCCTCCCATTTTGGGAAGCGCCAGAAACGGCCCTGGAAACTCCCCCTCTCCCTTCGTTGAAGGAAATGACCCGGAGATTATAGTGCACCTGCTCCGGGTGCACCCCGGGAGGCGCCGAACAGTACACAATGGATTCTCCGCCCGGGCTCCAGCGCGGATAGATCTCCAATAGGTCGGGGTCCGAAACGCCGGGAAGAAGATAGACGGTCTTCTGCGACATATCGTAGATCGCGATGTCCGATGTGGGTTCGCCTGCAAATTGGGTCTCATGCACAATCGGAGAAAAGGCAACGATTTGCTGATTCGCCGAAAAGGCCAGTTTCTGTTCATCGGGTGCCCAGGCCATAAACGTGGTCATCTGAATATCAAACGGCAGGCGCACCTTCCATCCCCGCTGTTCCTCTATATCATATACCCCGAAATACACCGGAAGCTCATAACCCCCAGCCATATACCGAACTTGAAGGCCCACTTTTCCGGCGGTGCCTCTCTTGGAAGAAAACGTATGACAGTTGAAGCAGTACTTTCGACGTCCAAGTAAGAAGGGGCGCGTCCGAAAAGAACGAAGGTCTCGGACAAAGGTATCGGGAGTCTTATATTTAATGAACGGCGGGGCCACCAACCGATACACAATCGCCTCATCCGCCAACCACCGGGAGATGTGAAAGCAAACCCTTTGCGAGGCCTGAATCGCGCTATCGGCGCCCCGGCGCACCCCCTTGACCTGAATATAGCCGTCGTGCTCTACCGCCTTCTCCCGGACGACACGCCACACCTCCGGAGGGAACCACCATCGCCGTTCGGTGGTGGCAAAACGCCACTGGAGGGACGTCCCGGAAATCTCAACCGTAACTTGCCACAGAGTGTTGACGCCATCCTCCCACTCCACGCACGGCTCGCAGAGATTAGGCGGAAAGACAGCCCCATCGGGCGGATAAGAAATCCTCAGCAGGCGAGAAGGTCGCCTCGCGCGATACACCGTCGGCGACCGCAAGCGGAAGACTGCCGTGGCACCGGTTACCGCGTCCGCAGTCCTCCTCTCTCGTATCATCGCCTCTAATTGCTCTCGTGCCGCCCCCTCCACCCATTCAAGGTCCCGCGGTTCAGATTCCGCAGGAAAGGGCATCGCCGCTTCAGCCTGGGAAGAAAAGGTTTCCCTGCCATAGCTTTCATACGCTTGCAGATCATATATACAGCGAGGGTAATACGTCCGATCAGCCAGGACCACTTCGCAGGGGCCCACAAACAGCGCATGGAGCCTCTGCTCTCTAACTCTGTGAGCAACCTTCGCCCCCGCAACGACAGCAATAACTCCCACAGCGAAGACAAACAATGCGATGAAAACCTTCAGCGGGGTAAAACAAGGTTGCTTCATAGCGCCTCCCGTCTTCGCCCTCTAAAACCCCAATCACCAATCACCAATGCCTGATGGGTATCCAGAATCTGCTGTCTTTGCGACCTCTAAGCGGGCGTCAAAGCTGAAAAGCCCAGTCATAAAAACTGGGCTTAACGGTTTGAGAAAATCTGCTTTGTTAAGAGACAGAGCGTAGGAACGATCTACAGAAGATAGCAAAAGGACCACCTCTGCTCCCCTGCCCCCCTGCAGGATTACTCCTCCGATCCCACGAACACCGAAACAAAGGCCACCGTATTCGTCTCACTTTCCTCCTCGAAACTCCTTCGAGTCCGCCGAATCCCCGCATTGGAGGTAAGGCGGTAGCCTAAGTAGTCACAGGTATTGGAAAGCTGAAAAGCCAGCGTCAGCTTCCCAAAGTCATCCACAAACCCGGGAGGAGGAGGATCGGGCTTTTCCTGAAGATTACTAAAAATTTCGTATTCCACGCCCGAATGGATCCAGAGTTGGCGGCTAAACTGATAACGGATGAGGAGAGAGAAAATCTCGGAGAGTTCTTTCGTCCTGAGCACCCGGGGATTGGTTGGACGGCGATATTGAAACAGTTGCTTCCACTTCGGCCAGAAATACAGACTGCCCCCTACGGGAATCTTGTAATCGGCTTTGTTGATGATGCCAAAAAACTTCTCATCGCGTTTGCCCGCTGTCTGAGAGCCTCTCTGATGATACGTTTCGTATTTGAATTTATTCTTGAACGGCAGGAACTCACTGTACTCTATTTCGAGATACGTGGTATGGATGAAAGCATGTTGGGCTATGAGTGGATCGGAGAAATCCTGCAATCCCCCGCTTGAGAAGGGCGGCTGGACCCACTGGATGAGATGATCCGGGATGTTGTCCCGCACCCTTCTCACAAACTCCATAAACTGGATGTCGAGATGCTGCCGGGGGAAATCCTTGTGCAGGGTTAAAAGCCCGTACGCGGACCTGTTTTTTCGGTCACTGCTGATCAGATGTTCGTTGAGATAACCGATCATAAGTCGGCTGCCCGGTGTAATCTCTACACCCGTATAGATGTTATATCCCCGATGATCCCGTTTATACGGATAGTCCGGCTCGGTATCGTTCTCAAAGCGGTCTATGACCGTATTGTTGTTCATATCCGCTCCGAAGAGAAACTCCGGAGGATCCACGTCGTATCTCAAAAAAGGCTCGGCATAATCGGGCTGATTGTTCCCGTTCTGGTTGAAGTCCGAAATCAGATCGTTGTTCTCATCCAGACCGGGAAAGACCTCGCGGTCCGGTAGGTCTCCCGAATAAACGCCGGTATATCGCCTGCTCCAATCCGGATATCGGTCCTGGTCGTCGTTATCCTCTACGAACTCATAGAGATAGGTCTTCTCGTTTTCATAATCTACGAAACCGCGTCCATCCGGAATGAACATGGAAGTGCTGTACTCCGGATCCATGCTGAAGATCTCCCCATAAGCGAACCAGGGATAGATGCTCTGGGAGGCGGTGGCATAGAGGGCTTCGGAACGGTCTGTGGCTAAGGCCTGATTTTTACGGATGTTCTGGTTGGGAAATCTTCTGAATCTCCGATTGACTGCGTACTCCCCCTTAAAATTGAACCCGCCTACGTCGGGCAATTCAAGCGTAATCCCCCCGACCTCGTTTCCTGAAGGCACCCCGTACTGAAACCGGATGTACTTCTGGTTCGACGCATCGGTGATATTCCCGGGGGCCTTAGCCACCAACAGGTACGCCGGCGCTCCTGTGGCGTTCGTCTGCATGTTGGAAGCGGCTTTTACCTTATAGTCGTTGGCGAGAACAAGCCCCACTTCTATTTTACGAATTTCTTTGAAATCCGTGATCTGATCCGCCACGCCCGCCCTGAAGTCATTTTGTACGTCGTACGTGAGCGTGACGATGTCGCCTCCACTGGCCTCTAACAGTCCCATGCGCGTAACGCCTCCTTCGACGAGCGGCTCAATCTCAGGATGTTCCACCCCGTCAATGAAGACCCGCTGACGCAGGAGGAGTGCCCCTCCCTTTCCGTCTTCGGGAGAATCATCGGAAAGACGCACCATGATCTTTCGGACGTTTCCCCCTCCCCCCGTGTTCATATCCCCACTCAACACCCCTTTGAGGGAATTGTCATCCATAGAAAGCTCGCTGTTCTGGTGGCTGGCATCCACGTACGTCAAGCCGACCCTGGCAAAATCCCCG
>JAUWMS010000273.1 GCA_030613045.1 Candidatus Latescibacterota bacterium
GGGGTAGGAGGCCCGGACCAGCCGTCCGGTCAAGAGCTTTTTGCACCAGGCGGGCACAGAGCCTTCGCAGCGGGCGTTAGATATTTTTGTGCGGAAAGGCATCTGGGACGAGGATGAGCATTTGGAGCTGCTGCGTGACCAGATCCCGGTGGCGTTTTCCGAAAGCGCGTGGAAAGAGGCGGAGCAACTTCGTATGGAGGATGCCCTTGGTGCAAAGGATTGCGCCGACCTGACCGGATTGCACCTCTTTTCCATAGACGACGAGAGCACCACCGACATTGACGACGCCTGTTCCGTGGAGCGCACTCCCTCCGGATGGCGGCTCGGCGTTCACATCACCGACGTGGCTTCGCTGATTCCCATAGATTCCGCGCTCAATGCGGCGGCCCGGGAGCGGTTGACGTCGCTCTATCTGCCCGACCGCAAGATCCCGATGTTTCCTCCCCCTTTTTCGGAACAACTCGGCAGCCTGCTTCCGGGCGCGCCCCGGCTTGCGCTCAGCGCACTTTTCGATCTCGATGAGAACCTCGAAGTCCGCGACACGCACATTTTTTCTTCGCGCATCGTCAATCGGGAACGTTTCTCGTACGAGCAGGTGGATGCCATCTTAGACGGGGCGCCGCACCCGCTTTCGGAATCGCTTCGGCTGCTCGACTGTTTCTCCGAAAAACTTCAGCACAAGCGCATCGCCGCTGGCGCCGTGATGCTCGAACGAACAGAGATTCAGATTCACGTGGAGGAGGAAAAGCGCATCACGCTCCGCAAACGTTTCCGGGAGACCCGCTCCAATCGCATCGTGTCGGAGATGATGATCCTCGTCAACCGGTATGTTGCGTCGCTTTGCGCGGAACACAACCTTCCGGTGGGCTATCGTACGCAGGATCCGGTTGCTCTGGATGATCTTGAGGATATCCAAAATGAAGCGCTCCGGCGCCATCAGATTCTTCGCCGGGTCAAATTTTCGAAGCTGAGCATGGAGCCGGGTCCCCACCATCTTCTCGGCGTGGACTGCTATACACAGGTCACCTCTCCGCTACGCCGGTTCACCGATCTGCTCGTGCAACGTCAGATCGTGCGCTATCTGACCCAGGGCGACGTGGCCTACGACCGGGACGAGATGGCGCCGATGCTTCAGCGAGCCGAGGAACAAATTCGCGCGCTGAAACGGTTGGAGCGCGGACGGGAACGATACTGGCTCTTAAAATATCTACAGTCCTCCATCGGGGAGGAATTTTCCGCGGTGGTTCTGGAGGTGCGGGGTAAAAATGTCCAGGCGGAACTGACGGAATTTGCGCTCAAAGTATCGGTGTACGTGGAAGGCCAACCCGAGCCGGGTGATGCGATACGACTGCGCCTTACCGGAGTGCATCCCCGGAGGGACGAGATTCATTTTGCGCAGCTTACGTGAAAGAATTGCACCGCGGAGGCAAGAAAGTGAGAAAGTGGGAAAGTGAGACGGTGAGAGCCTACTTTCCCACTTCATCTCGTTCCCACGCTCCTGCGTGGGAACGCATATTGGGCGCTCTGCGTCACCTGAAAGCTATGCTCACCCGCCCGGCGCATGTCGTGTATCACCTTCTATCATCAGCGAGAAATGATATTATGAGCAAAATCCCAAGCTTTATTTGCGCATTCCTGCTTCTCCTCCTTTGCGCTTTCAACCCGCCAGCCCACGCCGGAGCGCCCACGCTTGGATCGGGGATAACCCGGATGGTGCTCGAACCGGGCTATGAGTGGGCGGTCTCGGATTCGGTGTCGAATCGAAAGGTACCGGCATCGTTAGATCTCAAGAAAAAAACGCCATCCCATCCCGCGTGGCCGGGCTTCGACAAAGTCCTGCATTTTTCATTCAGCGCAGGCCTGGTGGGCATCTCGTATCATGGAAGCCGCATGGCGTTGGAAAAAGATCACCGGACCTCGCAGTGGATGGCCGGGACGGGAATCGGTTTATTGGGACTCTGGAAAGAAAAACGCGATGCCCATTTCAGCATCGGAGATCTCGTGGCCGACGCGTTGGGTATTGCCGCGGGCATCATGCTCTTTACGGCGTGGTGAAACGAAGCGCACCACGGAGACACAGAGACACAGAGACATAAAACGTGAAACGTAAAACGTAAAATGCACCACGTAATACGCAATACGCAACAATTCATAAAGGGGAAATTTATGCTCGACGATAAACCAAGAGAAGCATGCGGCGTATTCGGAATCTACGGACACAAGGAAGCCGCGCGCCTGACGTATCTGGGCCTGTATGCCCTGCAGCATCGGGGGGATGAGAGTGCGGGCATTGTGACTGGAGACGGGAAGCAAATTCGGGCGCATAAGGGGTTGGGTGTGGTGGCGGACGTGTTCACGGATGAGATATTAAAAAGTCTGGATGGGCATTTGGCCATTGGGCATACCCGGTATTCGACCACAGGCGCAAGCGTGGCGGCCAATGCGCAGCCGTTTGTGGCGAATTGCAAAGGGGGACCGCTGGCCATTGCGCACAATGGGAACCTGACCAATACAAACGCGCTTCGGAAATATCTCGAGCAGAGGGGCGCACTGTTCCAGACCACGATGGACAGCGAGTTGATCGTGCATCTTGCCGCCAAGTCGCAGGCCGAAACGATGGCAGAGCGAATCGAGGACGCGCTGGGACAGGTGAAGGGAGCCTTTTCTCTAACCTTTGCCACAAAGGATCAGGTGATCGCGGCGCGGGATCCGTATGGCTTTCGCCCTTTATGCCTGGGACGCTTGGACGATGCGTGGATCATCGCTTCGGAGTCGTGCGCGCTGGATATTGTGGGCGCGGAGTATGTGCGCGATGTGGAGCCGGGCGAATTGATCGTCATAGATGAAAACGGGATGCATGCACGGAAGCCCTTTTCCGCTCCGAGGCGGGCGTTCTGCATCTTCGAGTACATCTACTTTTCCCGGCCGGACAGCCGGATATTCGGGGATTACGTGGATAGGACGCGGCGAAAATTGGGCAAGCAGTTGGCGATTGAGCACCCGGCAGACGCGGACATTGTGATCGCCGTGCCGGATGCGGCCAACACCGCGGCGCTGGGCTATTCCCAACGCTCGCAGGGCCGATTCGAGATTGGCTTGATCCGGAACCACTACGTGGGCCGGACGTTCATCCAGCCAAGTCAGGGAATGCGGGATTTCAAGGTGAAAATTAAGTTCAATCCCGTGGGCGGCGTGCTTCGGGATCGGAGCGTGGTCGTGGTGGAGGACTCCATCGTGCGCGGAACCACGCTGAGGCAATTGTCCCGGATGATCCGCGAGGCCGGGGCCAGAGAGGTGCACGTGCGCGTGAGCAGTCCGCCGATTCGCTTTCCGTGTTTCTACGGGATGGATTTTCAAACGATGGGAGAGATCATCGCAGCGAGGCAATCCCCGGAGGCCATCCGGGCGCACGTGGGCGTGGATAGCTTGGGCTATCTGTCGAAGGCGGGCATGCTTGCGGCCATGCCCAATTGCGCGGAGAATTACTGCACCGCCTGCTTCGACGGCGAGTATCCGCTGGAAGTGGAAGAGGAGATGGCGAAGTTGAGGTTAGAAGAATAGAGGCAAGTGAAACGTAAAGAGGCGTTCTTTGCGCACTTTGCGTCTTTGCGGTGAAGGTGTGGGTTATGCTGCGAATCTTGGACCGAATCTTCTTAATCCGACCAGTGCTCCTCGGCCCGGCGTGGACGATGGTGCTGGTGGGGCGCTACCGGGCTTCCGAGTGCGGCTTCGGGGAGGGGGCGAATGAATTGGGCGCGGTGGTGGCGCTGTTTTCGCTGTTGATGGGAGGGATCTATGTGCTCAATCAGGTGCAGGATGTGGACGTGGATCGGCTGAACAATAAATTGTTTCTTCTCGCGAACGGATGGGTGTCCGTAAAAAGTGCGCGCGTTCAGGGCTGGATCTTTCTGACGCTTGCCGTGGCGGGCGCTTTCACGTTTCAGTGGAAGCTCGGCGTCCTCTTTTTGGTCTCGATGGCGTTGGGGATGGCGTACAATGCGGGATGGAAGGGAAGGCCCGTTTCGGGTTTGCTGGCCAATATGGTGGGATTCGGCCTGCTGGCGTTTGTGGTGGGATGGATGGCCGGGACTTTTCCGTTCGGATGGAAGATGCTTTGGTGCTCCATCCCCTATCCGTTTGCAATCGGCGCGGTGTATGCCAATACCACCGTTCTGGATGTGGAGGGAGATCGGAGGATCGGGAAAAACACGCTGAGCGTTCGGTTCGGATGCGACGGCGCGCTGTGGCTGGGCCTTGCGTTCGTTGCGTGTGCGGGCGCGGCGGCGTGGATGGTGGGAGACCGGATTATGCTTTTGGCCGGAGGAATCGCGCTGCCTTTTTTCGTATGGATGATGATCTCTAAGGATGCGCGTGCCATTGACCGGGCGTCGAAGGTCGCCATGCTCGCGCTGTCGTTTCGAATGGCGTGGGCGTATCCTTGGTATTTGGCGTTGATGGGGGGCACGTTTCTGGGATCGAGGTGGTATTACAGAAAGCGATTCGGGATGCGTTATCCGGAGTTGGAGTGAATTTGGTGATTTGGTGATTGCGGAGAGGAAGTGAAAAGAAAGGACCGGATTCTTCGTACGTGTCTTTCGCGGTTGGCGCTTGGTTACCGCGCCTTTATGGTGCATTAAAAAACGTTCATCGTCTGCTATCAAACATAATTTGTCAATCTTTTTTTGGGGGACTGTTAAGTTGAGTAATTTCTATCTTGCTCTTGTTATGTTCCTTCTCAGGTTGCACTTTCTCAATTGGACTGTGCAACTAAGTATTCAGGAGTCAGAATTCAGAATTCAGAATATTGAAACCACTGCACGAGCTTTCTCCTTCTGACTCCTGACTCCTGACTTCTAAAACGAGAGGCACAGACCTACAAGAGCATTCTGGAGATTACTTAACTGTCCCCAAT
>JAUWMS010000034.1 GCA_030613045.1 Candidatus Latescibacterota bacterium
GTGAGCGGGCCGACGCCCGAGGCCAGAACTGTCCGGCCAGAAGCCAGAGGCCAGCCGTCAGAGGCCAGAATTCAGAGGCCAGAAGTCAGACGCCAGAAGGCTGAGGTCGGAGGTCAGCTCGCAACCCGCGCAGGAATCTAAAAAAAATAATCCTATATAAGGAGGCACCCGATGAAAACACGTTGTATCGTCCTCATGCTGATCCTGTGTACCTTCGCCCCGGTCGCCGCCGCGGAGATCGCGCTGACGGTGTACAACGACGATCTGGCGCTGGTAAAGGACGTGCGGGAACTCGCGCTGAAGAAGGGCACCAACGATCTGAAATTTGAAGACGTGGCCGCGCAGATCGATCCCACGTCCGTGCATTTTCAGTCCCTGACCGCGCCGGAGAAAGTCGCGCTCTTAGAGCAGAATTACGAGTACGATCTGGTCAACGCCTCGAAGATGCTGGAGAAATATGTGGACGAATCCATCCGCATCTTCGCGAAAGACGACCAGGTTTTTGAGGGCGCGCTGCTGAGTGCATCCGGGGGAGATATTGTGCTGAAAAACCGGGACGGAGGCATCCGCGTAATTCGTTCCAAGGCCGTAGAGGGCATGGAATTCCCGGACCTGCCCGAGGGATTGATCACGCGCCCGACCCTGATCTGGTCGCTGGACTGCAAACAAGCGGGCATGCACCGCACCGAGGTCAGCTACCTGACCACCGGCATTCAGTGGCATGCGGAATACGTGGCCGTCGCCAACGAGGACGACACGGTTCTGGACCTTTCGGGATGGGTGTCCATAGACAACCGCTCCGGCGCGACGTACAAAGACGCCAAGCTGAAATTGGTGGCCGGAACCGTGCATCGCGGGGAGGACTTCCGTCCCAAGCGCGCACCGAGGATGGCCTTGATGGCGATGAAGGAAGAAGCGGGAGCGCCCTTTGAAGAACGGGCCTTCTTCGAGTATCACCTTTATACCCTTTCCCGTCCGGCTACGGTCAAAGACCGCCAGATCAAGCAGCTCTCCCTGTTTCCAAATGCAAACGTGGCCGTAAAAAAAGTCTATTCGTACGACGGCGCGCGGGACGAGAAAAAGGTCAAGGTTAAGCTGGAATTTGCAAACAGCAAAGAGGCGGGCCTGGGACTTGCCCTTCCAAAAGGCAAAGTGCGGGTGTACAAACGGGACGTGGACGAGGCCCTGGAGTTCATCGGGGAGGACCGCATTGATCACACCCCGAAGGACGAAGAAGTCCGCCTGAGGCTGGGGGACGCCTTCGACGTCATCGGCGAGCGTAAGGTGACCGGGCATCGGAAGATCTCGAAGCGGGTGACGGAGGAAACCGTGGAGATCGTCCTCCGAAATCACAAGGAGGAGGCGATCACCGTGCTGGTCATCGAGCACCTGTGGGGAGACTGGGAGATCCTCACAAGTTCTATGGAGTATCGGAAGAAGGATGCGCGTACGGTGGAATTTGACGTGCCGGTGAAGAAGGACGGCGAGACGAAGGTGGAATATACGGTGCGGTACGTGCGGTGAGGAAGGCGGGTAGAGGTAAAGGTAAAGGTAGAGACAAAGTCAGAGGTAAAGAAATGGCTGGCGAAAGCAGGGCAGCAAGTTACAGCGATCCTGGATATGCAGGCGTAGCGGATGAAAGGAGGGGATGTAAATGGCTCATGCTCAGGCTCTTTTGGACCAAGTCGTTTTGGAACTCCGCGATTTCCCCGAAGAGAAAGTAGTAGAGGTACTGGATTTCGTAGAGGTCCTCAAAAGCAGAAGGAGTGAGAAGCCGGCGATGGGTTCGGCGGAGGCGATCCTGCCTTGGGGAGGTACGTGGCAGTTTGAGTCGGGGGAGTTGGAAAATCTGCTCCGGGACATGGAACAGTCGCGTGAGATGGAGGACTGATGGCTGATTATTTGCTGGATACGAACCACGTCAGCGCGTTCCTTGATGGGGAAGAGTCTGTGATCAGTCGTGTTGAGTCGGCCCGGGCCAGCCGGGATCGATTCGGGATTTCGATGACCATATTGGGAGAACTCTACTTTGCGGCTTATGCGAGCCAAAGACGGGAAGTCAATTTAGCCCGACTTTTGGGAGTGCTCGATGAGGTCATCGTATGGGAGTATGACCATCGGGCTGCTGAGGAGTTCGGGCGTATCCAGGCAGAGCAGAAAGCCAAAGGGTTGCCTATCCCCTCTGCCGATGCCCAGATTGCTGCTGTGGCGCGGGCACATGGTCTTACCGTTCTATCCCGGGATCACCATTTTAGCTTTGTGAGTGGCATAAGGATTGAAAATTGGCTCCAAACTTGAGGGAAGAAACCTTCTACTCCCTCTTCCGGCTCCGATGGATCGTCTCCCGCAAGCTTTCCGCCGCCTTTCTTGCGGCCTCCGCAAAATCCACTCCGCTGGACGCATACAGGATTCCCCGTGAGGAATTGAGGATCGCTCCTTCCCCGTTCGCATCCGTCCCGCACCGCACCGTCTTCGCTACGTCGCCGCCCTGAGCGCCGAGTCCGGGGATCAGAAAAGGCAGCCCCGGAGCGGCCTCCCGGATTTCCCGCAGTTCCTCCGGATGGGTGGCGCCCACCACCAGGCCGCAAGCGCCTCGTTCGCTCCACGCCACCGCTTTTTCCGCCATCCAGCGATACAACGGTTTTCCCTCACAACGTAGCCGCTGAAAGTCCGCCGAGCCTGGATTGGAGGTGAGACAAAGGATGAAGGCGCACCGTCCCTCATAGGCCAAAAACGGCTCTACCGCGTCGTAGCCCATATAGGCGTTTACGGTTACTGCGTCCACTCCCAATTCCTCGAAGAAAGCCCTGGCGTACATCCGGGCCGTGTTGCCGATGTCGCCCCGCTTGGCGTCCAAGATGACGGGGATGTCCTTTGGCACGGCACGGATCGTGTCTCGTAGTATGCGCCATCCCCGCGCACCCATCGCCTCGTAGAACGCGATGTTGGGTTTATACGCGCAGACCAGATCCGACGTGGCCTCGATGATAGCTCGATTGAAAGCCAGTACATCCCCGTTCAGCGAGGGGGGAATCCGATCCACATCCGTGTCCAACCCTACGCAGAGCAGACTTTGGTGCTTTCGACCGGCCGCTTTCAGTTTTTCAAAAAATCCCATGTCTGCCTCCTCCCACAAGAAGTTCGGTGCGATAGAAAAATAGGGGGGAAATGCCATGGAATATAGCGCATACGGGGGAACGTGTCAAGAGGAATGTGCTGAACAAAAGGAAAAAGGCTGTGTGCTGCGCGGTGATGGACTTGTCTGCTGCACGGGTAGGCACAAAAAAACGGCCGCTGATTTCTCAACGACCGTTCAGTAAAAAAGGGCTCTCCGCGAAAAAACGCTCTCCTGATATCTAAGGAGTAAAGGATTTTATAGCCGCCCGTCGCGTTTTGGCCTCGCTGCCTCACCTTATGGGGAGGGTCACGGCAAGCACCTCAGCATTGGGGGACAACCTTCATTGCATACTTGTTAAAGGTTTTTCGTGGAACGAGCCCTTTCTTATATGACTATGATACAGTATATGAAAAAAACACCTCGAACGCAAGCACTTTTTTCATAAACGCCGATTTTTTTTTGATCGTTGCTCCTTTCCTTCGTGCGTCTCTTTCGTAACGCTCTAATTTATCGAAGCTTTCCTGGATGAACGCTTCCTAAATCGCCAAAGCGATCATGCCGTCCCGGACAATCGGAGGTGCCCGTTTACGGCTTGAGGTGGCCCGAAGAAGCGGGAACGGAAGTAGGCTTCGTACTGCTTATCGGCGGAATGATGGGGGAGCTTTAGGAGTTTTTTTGTCCAGAGTTGAAAAATCTTGACTTTTTTCCTTGATGGCTGTATACTCGGGTTCGGACGAATCATTGTACCTTTTCGGTGGAATTAACCCCCTCCTCAGAAGATTTATGGCCATAGCAAGGAATATACAGGGAGCATAGCGATGAAAGCGGTGGTTATAGAGAAACCGGGGAAACTTCGGGTGGCATCGGTGGATGATCCGGTTCCGGGGCCGGATGAAATTTTGATCGAGGTGAAAGCCGCCGGCGTGTGCGGAACCGATGTGCACATTTTCGAGGGCGCATTCACGTGCACCTATCCTCTGATCCCCGGACATGAGTTCGCAGGGGAGGTGATCGAGGTGGGATCGGAGGTCGCCGGGCTGTCTCCGGGCCAGCGCGTGGCTGTGGATCCCAATGTGCCGTGCGGGGAGTGCTTTTTCTGCCGAAGAAATCAGCAGCATTTCTGTCGGAATCTGAAGGGCTATGGCGTGCTCGACTTGCCCGGAGGCTTTGCGGAGCGGGTCAACGTCCGAGCGGCCAACGCGTTCTCCATCGGGGAACTATCCTACGAGGAGGGTGCACTCATCGAGCCGTTGGGCTGTGTGCTGCACGGGATCGAGTTGATCCGGATCCAGCCGGGCGACGAAGTGCTGATTTTTGGGATGGGGCCTATCGGGCTGCTGTTGGCCCAGGTGTGCAAACTCAACGGTGCTTCCCTGATAGTCGGCGTGGATCGCGTCCGGGAGAACCTCGATCTGGCGGGGCGCATCGGCCTGGACGGGGGTTTCCTATCCAGGCCCGACGTCGAGGCAACGATTCGGGAGGCGTATCCTCTCGGCTTCGACGTGGTGATAGACGCTACGGGTGTGTCCGGGGTCGTGGAAAGCCTTCCGGGATATACGCGCGACGCCGGGAAAATCCTCTACTTCGGCGTCTGTCCAAGGCATAGCCCGATTCGGCTCGATCCCTTCGACGTGTATCGCCGGGAGTTGAAAATCTTCGGCACGTTCAGTCTGCTCGCCAACTTTGACCGGGCCATCCGTATAGTCGAGGCCGGCAGGGTGGATCTGGAGACGATCATCTCCCACCGGTTCGCTCTCGACGAGTTCGAGCGGGCGTTGATGTTAAAAATGGGCGAATTACCCGCACGAAAAATTATTATCGAACCGTGAGTAGTGAAGTCCAAGTGCGTTTCCCATGGCCTCGTTTTCAAGTAGGAAGTGGGAACGAGATGGAACCGGGCTCCTCACCCATTTCACGCGCTGTCGTTTTTGATCGGAATGGATTCCCCTGTTTCATCCACAGCCACATAAACCACTTCCGCCTTGGTCACCTCGACGGTTTCTCCGGTCCTGTGCCGCCGCTCGGCTTCCACTTCCACCTGTACGGTCACCGAAGTGTGTCCCACCCGCACGGTGCGCGCATAAAAGCTCACCACATCGCCCACGTACACCGGCGCGGAGAATACCACCTCCCGCATGGCCACTGTCACGAAGCGCCTGGGGCCGTGCCTCCGTGCCTCTATTTCGCCGGCCAGATCCAAATAGCTGAGAATGATTCCCCCGAAGATCGTCCCCAATCCATTCGTATCGCGGGGGAGCATCATCACCCGAATAGCCGGATCTCTTTTTGTAGCCATAATCGCCTCCATCGTTTCGAAAATCAGGGGTCAGGGGCCGGAAGCCAGAAGTCAGAGGCCAGAAGTCAGAGGCCAGAAGCCAGAAGTCAGAGGCCAGAAGTCAGAAGTCAGAGTCTGCATTTTGCACTTCCCACCAGTCAGCCTTCAACTCTCCCCCTCTCCCCCTCTCACTTTCTCACTTTCTCCTTCCTTTTCTTTCTCCGTGATCCACGCCTGGATCTCCTCGAACAGATTTCGTCGCGTTTTCTTTGCCTCCGGATCGGGTTCCCTCATCGTGGCCATCTGTGCGGTGAGGCCGCCATCCACCATAAAGTTGGCCCCTGTCACAAAACGCGCTTCGTCCGACGCCAAATACACCGCGCAATACGCAATATCCTCCGGCATGCCCACGATAGGCAGCGGTTGAAAAATCATTCTCATGTTCGGCATGCGATCCCCGAATCGGGCCAGAAATTCCGCCCGAAACGGCTCGCCCACCCGCTGGATAACCCGGTCCACCGGGCTTTTAACCCGGATGGCGCCCGGCGAGATCACATTGACCCGGATATGGAAGGGCGCCAACTCCACAGCCAATGCTCTCGACCCGGCGATGATGCCGCCCTTCGAGGCGGCGTAGGCCGATTGTTGATCGAAACCCATCACCCCATGCACCGACGAGATATTGAGGATCGCTCCGCCGCCGAGCTTTTTCATCTCCGGAACCGCATAGTGACACCCCATCCACATCCCCTTCAGATTGGTATCCATCAGCCGATCATACAACTCCTCCGGCGCTTCTTCTACTTTTTTCCCGAACCACGTGATGCCCGCATTGTTAACCAGCACGTCGAGCCGTCCAAACGCGGAACCGGTTTCCTCCACCATCCGCCGGATTTCCTCCGGCTTCGACACGTCCGTGGGGATCGTCCGAACCGATCCCCCTTCTTTTGTAATGCTCCCGGCCACCTCCTCCAGTTGCGATTCCGTGCGCGCCGCCAACATCACCTGGGCTCCCTCACGGGCAAACATTTTCGCGATGCCGGCTCCGATCCCTCGCCCGCTTCCCGTTACAATAGCCACCTTACCGGTCAATCTCATAGCCTTCTCCTCGTCAGTCCTGCATGAACGAAGTGGTATGCTGCCTTCTCATCGTTTTTTCACCAGAAGCACATGTAGAACGCGTAAAAGGGCTTACGTGGCCCCACTCGCCCGATGTTTTCCTTTGGATCTGCGGATGGCTTTGACCGAATCGATATACGAAGACGGCTTGCCCTCTATGCGTCCGGACAAGAAGGCGAACCTGGCACGCTGCAAAGATACGCCTTTTTTTGCCACCGGGCAAGTTTTTTTCATCCCTCCTCTCGAAGCGTAAAGCCAAGTCAACGCGATGGAGCCTCCGCGGAGTTTCGGGAAGACCTTGCTGCGAAACGGTTCGTCCGAAAATGAATATCTCGAAACCATGCGTGCTGTTCCTGGAGATCATGGGGTTCTTTTTTCCGTTGTACGAAAATCATCGAAAAAAGGAAAGAATGGGAGTTATTCATAGATAATCCTTCCTGAAGAACCTATGCCGGACTTGCGCTCCCTTTATAATATGTTTATACTGACCAGCCATATGGTTCATCTTTGGACAACACTCCAGGTGATCGGGACGAAGTTTGCAGTGTGTGCTTCACTCCCGCCGCAAGATACCCACTTGTCTGTTCATCCCTCGAAAGGAGAGACGGATCATGGAAAATACGAGCATCGGAGCCCAGCTGTACACCCTTCGGGACTATATGAAGACCCCCAAGGACATCGCAAAGACGTTGCGCGAACTGAGGAAGATCGGGTACGAGGCGGTGCAGGTTTCCGGCATCGGGCCGATCGCTCCCCGTGACTTGAGGAAGATTCTGGACGATGAAGGGCTGGTGGCCTGCGCCACGCATACCGGATACGATGCGTTGGTGAAGGAGACCGGGCGGGTGATCGAGGAGCATAAAATCTTGGGTGCATCCCACGTGGCCTGTCCGGGACTCTCTCCCGAATATCACAATGGGGAAGGATATAAAACGGTTGCACGGGAATTGTCGAACGTGGGCAAGGTTTTGAAGGCGCACGGCATTACCCTGTCCTATCACAATCATGGGACCGAGTTCGAGAAATACGGCGACCGGATCGGTCTGGAGATTCTCTACGAGGAGAGCGACCCGGCGTATCTGCAGGCGGAGATAGACACCTATTGGGTGCAGTACGGCGGAGGTGATCCGGCGGCGTGGTGTCGGAAGCTCGAGGGAAGGCTTCCTCTGCTTCATCTGAAGGATATGGGGATCCGGGACAATAAGCAGATCATGATGGAGGTGGGCGAGGGTAATCTCGACTGGGGGGCCATTCTGAAGGCGTGCAAAGCAGCCGGGACCGAGTGGTATCTCGTGGAGCAGGACGTGTGCCAGCGGCATCCGCTTGAAAGCCTGAGGATCAGTCTGGAGAATATGAAAAGGATGGGGCTTTCCTGAATTTCAGACTTCCGAGGTCTCCGAGACTTCGGGGGTTTTCCCAAATACGCAAGCGCACATGCCTGCCCCGTAGGGGAACTCGGAGTGAGAAAAACAAATTTTTCCAACTTTCCCTCAAGAAGAGCTATTTTTTTCTTGACAATTCGTAAAGAAGGGTTTATATTCCCTACTTGTAGAAATAATACACACGTGTGAATTTGGGTTTATGTCTCTACCAGATATTCATAAGCGGTTCTCTTGAGCGTTACAATTAAAGATATAGCCAAAGCCGTCGGCGTAAGTCACAGTACGGTTTCCCGGGCGCTGAATAAAAGTTCCCTGGTAAACGAGCGTACGTTGGCACGCATCCGTCAGATGGCCGGGGAGATGGGGTATCGTCCCAACGTCATCGCGCAGGGACTTAAACGGAAGGGCACGAAGACCATTGCCTTAGTGGTACCCGATATTGCCAATCCCTACTTCATCACCGTGGCTATCGGAGTCCAGGAGAAAATGCGGGCTTTTGGGTACCATATGATCCTGGCCAACACGAATCGAAACTTAGAAACCGAGTCTGAGGAGATCAAACTGCTCTGCCACCGGATGATAGACGGCTTGGTGATCTGTCCGCTGTCGGAAGCAAGTGTCCCATGTTTGGGCTATCTTAGGGAACATGAAGTGCCCTTTGTTATTGTGTCCCGGGACGTAAAAGGGATAGCTACTCCTGTGGTGCTCCCCGATGATTTTTACGGGGCCTACTTGGCAACGGCTCATTTGGCCGATCTGGGGCACACCCGGATTGCTCACATCGCCGGTCCTGAGAAAGCGTCCGTCACTGTGGACAGGATTGCGGGATATAAGGCGGCGCTATCGGAAAGAGGTCTTTCCACAGACGGACAGCTTGTTACGATGGGGCCACTCGACATGAGCGGTGGATACGAGGGGGCCCGGACGTTTTTGGAGCGGGACGATCCCCCCACAGCTATTTTTGCCGCCAACGATCTCATCGCCATCGGAGTACTGGGATACGCGAGAGAAAGAGGGATCCGGATTCCCGAGGACATAGCCCTGGTGGGATTTGACGATATTGATGTAGCCAGGTACCTGGAAGTGCCCCTGACCACGGTGGCTCAGCCTGCCCGGGAAATCGGCAACAGGGCGGGAGAGCTTCTCTATGAAGCACTCCATTCTCCCTCAGAAACGCCCCTTCATCGCGTCATCATGCGTCCCACCTTAGTGATCCGGGAGTCCAGCGGGGCAGCCCGGAGGGAAGTAGGGCCTCGGAATTAAGCCGTTTTTTACCTTGTTCTGCGCACAAGCGTCGTTCTTTTTTTGCAAAAGACTTTTTTTCTCTTGACAAAGGCATCTGGCTGTATTAGATTTTACCGAAATATGCTCTGTCCTCTGTGGGAATTATTAAGAGTGATAAAGCGAATTTTTTCTATTTTGGTTTCCAGCAGAGGTTTTCGAGAATCTGAGTCTCCAAAAGAAGGGAGGCGATACAGCCCGAGAACAGAAAGAGGTGCTGTTTTTGTTTGCTTTTTTGCACCTAAGTTCAATAATGGAAGGAGGTGATTACGGGCAGAGAAGAAGGGGAGGATGGGATGATGCGTTCGTTCGCTGTTTGTTCTTTTGTCTTTACCTCAAATCATGGAGGAGACAGTAATGAAGAGCACTATTTTTGTACTGGTGATGTGTGTGTTGGCCGGGGCCGTGTATGCCCAAGGCACCGGGCCGGATCTCGACGTCCCTTACGTCAACCCGGCGCTTATCACGATCGACGGGCTGGGCACGGATTGGGAGGACCCCACGGTGTACCCGCAGGAGTATATGCTCTCGTCCACGGATGCTCCCGAGTATTTCGGGATCGTGACGGGTTCCGAGCTTTCCGGGCCGGAG
Source organism: Candidatus Latescibacterota bacterium (assembly GCA_030613045.1). GTDB lineage: Bacteria > Latescibacterota > 4484-107 > 4484-107 > 4484-107 > 4484-107. Next base: position 9,767 of record JAUWMS010000034.1, read on the forward strand.
GATTTCTCTGCTGTCCTGTACCTCGGATGGAGTACCGATAATATGCTGTACGGGTACAGCCGGGTGACCGACGATATCCTGCAGGTCGGTGTTCCCACCAACGGAGCTTGCTGGGGGGAGGACGACTTGGAGATTATGACGGATGCCGGCAACATCGGCGGGGACTACAGAGTGGGCGACTTGGACGCTGAGTTTGCCCAGCAGTGGGGCATACGGCAGAAGGCGGGCGTTGCCATGGGGCCCGGTGGGAATGAGGACGATACCGTGTGCCACATCTGGGCTGAAGCCGATGCTGCGTGGACAACGGGCCCGGAGTTCTTCTACGCCGTGCTTGACTACCCCACCAGCACGACGGCTGCGACCACCGGCTACGAGTTCAAGCTGGCCCTTTGGGACGAGATTGGGCTTTCTGTCGGGGAGTCCCAGAGGCACGACTGTATGGCAACCTACGAGTCCGGGGCGGCTATAGGGTTGGGCATCGCGGGGGACGATTCCGATGCGGAGATGGGCACCAGGGATACCCAGATCGGGACTATGGGTGGCGACGGGAGCTCCTTCTGGAATAATGCCGATCACTTCAACGATGCTTACCTCGTGGACAACCCGCTCTATGGTGTAGTAGTGGCGGTGGAGGCCTCGTCCTGGGGTGCTGTGAAGGCCAGTCTCAAGTAAGGCTGAGTTCAGTCGGCCAGGTTTGGCCGAGTTCGGGGGCGGAACGTGAAAGAAAAAAACCTTCCGCCCCCTTTTTTTTAGGTAGTGTCTGTCCGAAAACAACCCCAATTGGAATATCCTAAACGGATTTCGCAGTTCCCCAAAGGGAAAACCTTGTCAGAAAATAAGATGTTGCAGGCTTGAAGTACAGAGGAAGTTAGAAGACGATCTTAACTTCTTGCGTCTCTGTGATCACCGTGTCTCTGTGGCGAATTATCCCAGTGGGTTAGGGACATCACCTAAATGTAAGGAGGGAGCCTTGAAAAGATATGGCATTGGGCTTCTCTGGGCCTTGTTGATTGCGGCAGGTTGTGCTGTTCCAATGGGATATCGCTATTTGCCCGGACCCGTGTCTT
>JAUWMS010000481.1 GCA_030613045.1 Candidatus Latescibacterota bacterium
AACGACCGAGTTGTCGGGTTCTATCTGGAGGTATCTCAAGGTGGCTATGTCGAGGTCTTTCAGCGAGACGAGATTGATGTCAAGGCGAAGAGCCCTATCCAGCATTTCTGTCTGGAGGTCGATGACATAAAGCAGATTGGCCTGCGGCTCACCGAACACGGATACGAAGCGACTCAGAAGACACTCGGAGCAGATCAAAGCTGGCAAATGTGGTCTACGGATCCGAGCGGGGTGAGGATTGAGTTCCATCAATATACAGATCATAGTTCTCAAATCACTCATGAAAATTGCATACTGGAATGAATTGCCCAACAACCACATCCAGCGTATCCGTTGCAGCATAGGATTGGGGAGCTTCATCCCTCTCAGGAGGCGCTTTACCGTAAAGTGAACCTGCTTTCCGGATGCTGAAAAAGTACACAAAATAGCCGCCTTTCGCAAAGGCGGCTATTTTTTTGTACCTCCGCGACGGAACTCCGTGTAAATCGCAGACGAACTATTCCTGGGAAAGCTCCGAATCACATGCTCCCCGGCGCAAACGTGTTGGGATATTTCAGATCAAGTATGCATTTGCTGACCTTGATGGCTCCCTCAAATTCCGGATTATCCTTTCAGCCTTGTTGCCCTGCATAATTCATGAATTCGGACAGAATTTTTCCTTAGACTTGCGTCCCAAGGCATTTTGAATTTTTTGGTCTTAAAACTCGGTTTTCGAGAAGGCTTGAGTAAGTCCTGAAACTGGGTATGAAACCACCGATTTGCGAATAACCCAGGGTATAAACCGCTAAAGCGGGAACTCCATCTCTCTATTGGCCTCCGGCTCATCGGGCGTCGGAGTTACCCGTTTACGGGTTTATTTGGCCTCCTGAATTTCCGGCCTCCATAGCTGAAGTGTATGAATAATGAAGCTAATGACAAATTCCAAAGCCCGAATGCCAAATGAAATCCAAAGCCCGAATGTCAAGCCCTGCTTCTCCTGACCTTGTAGAGGCCAAGCAAGATGGTACTTAGGGAGTTTCCGGAATCGAGTGCACGGACGCTCAGAGTCTTGTTTCTACGAAGCCCCGAAAGAAGTGCTCAGGGTCATGGATGTCTGCGCTGGTGTTTTTTGAGCTTTGGATTTTGAGCCTGATTTGGCATTTAGATTTTGGTATTTGACATTTTTGACGGCCCCTTACTCAGGCGTAAGCACCCTAATGCCCGTACTGAACCGATGGGGCAAAGCAACGACCAGCCCTTCGTCCATGAGTTGTGAGCCGGTGAAGGATTTCGGCCTCTCATTGGGACGGTCTTCATCCGAAATGGCGTATTTCCGCTGAGGATCAAGATCACAAAGTCGGAGTGACCGCGCCTCGCACGCATCGTCGAGCCGGTACACAAACAGCAGATTTTGCCGCTTTCGGGGATGTTGCAACTGAATCGCGACCCAGCCGCCGGGGTCTTCCTGCGGACGGCAGGGCGTCAATAGATGCGCTGTGGAGCTGGCAATAAACGTGCGCCACTTCTTGTAAAACCCGATGTGATCACGCAGCCGCTCTTTTGCTTCGGGGGGCAAGCCCGCGATGTCCCCACTCAATCCGGGCATACCCGGCAACGCCACCCGTGCGGCGAAATCCACGGTGGTCGTCTCCGACTGCTCCCACGTGGCGCCGGAACCTGCGGGCGTGACAAGACTTACCGGCGCTTCGTCAAGCGGAAGGCCGTACTGAGGGATGCGCTGCCCAACCGACCGCAAAGCGATCCACTTCATAAGGCGCCCCGGAGGCAATCGCAGAAGGGCCTGTTGATAGATTCGCAACGTATCCACGGGATTGACGTTGTCGCTCAGGAAATGACCGTCGAAGTGGCGGAGAGTATTGAGATCCAAGCGCATGCCGCCGCTGGCGCACCCCTCCAAAAAAACCTGCGGGAATCGCGCCCGAAGCGCATCGAGCAACTTGTACCACTGGCTGTAATAATGGGCGAACTCCGAACGAGTGGGATCATCGCGCAGCTCGAAGTTGAAGTCCACCTTCATCCAGGCCAGCTCGTAGGATTCCATTAGCCGGGACATTTCTGATAAGATATACTCGTACGCCGCGGGATGGGTCAGGTCGGGATAATAACATCCATCACCGCCGGGAAGGAACCAATCCGGGTGGGCTTTTACCGCCGGGACTGAGGCGAAATTGCGCTCCGGCTCCATCCAAAGCCCAAAGCCCAGACCTGCCGCGCGCACCTCATCGGCAAATTCGGCCATCCGCCCCCGGAAAGCGGCATCTTGTTTTTCTCTCCAATCGCCCACCTGCTGAGACCAATTCCCGTCTCCCGCGCCATACCAGCCTGCATCCACGGTGAAGACCTCGCAGCCGACCGCTTTGGCTGCGGCAAGCTGATTGCGGAGCCGCTCGACGTCCAGCGCGTCAAACGCATCGAACCAGGTGTTGTACACCACCGGAGCCGTCTGCTTTGCCGAATTGAAATACTTCTTCTGCACGTACCGATGCAGATTCGGCGCGGCCCGCTCAGGTTGGCCACAGGGCAGGGCCTGGATCAGCACTTCGGGAAGCTCGAAGGAATGGCCCACGGGTAATTTCAGGTTCAGCGATTCATCCGAAAGCCCAAGCTCCACCACGGCGAAGGGAAGTGAATCGCCGCCGGCTGTGCATGGCGTGACTTTTATCACCCAGTTGCCGCGGGGAAGGATGTGGAACGCCACGCCATATCCGCTGTCTTTTTCGCGCAAACACACGTAGGGCGTGCCGCCTTGCGTGGTTCGCCCCCCTTCGGATCGGAGGACGATCCCCCCATGATGCAGTTCTTGCCAGACGCCCTGATTTTCATGGCACCACCTGCTGCTCTGACTGTAGATCTCATAGCGCCCCGGAGCGAAGGGAAACCGGGTTAGACAGCGGGATACGGTCAACTTCTCCCGGCCTGTATTGCGGATGACGTCCCTGCGCTCCAAAGTCCTGTTTCGCTGCAAAACGTCCAGGTGCTTTTTAGACGAATCCGCTCGTCTCCCGCG
>JAUWMS010000358.1 GCA_030613045.1 Candidatus Latescibacterota bacterium
GAAGCGCTCTCAGACCGAAGCCCCCGTCGTTTCCCCTTCCCGAGAGGAAGGCCATGTTGGATTCGAGAAACGTATCCAGGCTCCGGATATTTCCCGCCGCATTCGCCTTCGCCACCAAGTCCGTCACCTTCAGGACCTCGCCTCCGAACGCGTGCAGCCCCATGCCGCCATTGTTTTGCAGACTGCTGTTTCTGATCTCGGTTTTCCCTTCCCAGTCCACAAGGTGGATGCCGTCGCCCGCGTTCTCATAGACGCTCGAAAAGGACAGCGCCAACGTGGGCCCTTCTATATAGATTCCCGCGCCCCCCATATTCATCACCGAAGATCGAGCCAATGCGAGCGTCCCACTTCCGCAAAGCGTGATCCCATTTCCTCCACACCGGAAAAACCAGGCATCCGCCAACTCCACGCTCCCGTCCCAGTCCTCTAAGCGGATAGCATCATAAACGCACTCTTTGATCCCCACGTTTTTCATCAACGTAACGTCTGCATACGTGTGCTTCCCGGATATTCCATAGAGAGCCCCGGCCAGCGTGGCGCTCTCTAAATGCACTCGGACTGCATTTCCTTCCAACCGAATCCCATACCAGTGTTCTCCCTTCCCGGACGGCGCAAAAAGTACGATGGAATTACTCCACCCTCCTTGAGCGCGCAACGTCCCCCGGACGATCAGTTCGATCCGATCGGGATCCGCGCCGGATCGGAGTTCGTCGGAGGGCTGAAAGCGCACCTCGGTTCCCGGATCAACTTCTAAAGTCGCTCCTTCCTCCACCGTAATGTCCCCAAAAACCCGAACGGTGTCCGCCCAGACAGTGTGTCCGACGATAGAACCTGCCCAGTGGTTCACCGCGAAATCGGCCACCATAGCCCCTCCCTGGGGGCGGATGTGCGTGATCCCGATCCCCGTCCCCCGGGTCTGCCCGGTCTCTCCGGGAAACCTGCTGTATCCGTTGCTGTTAGGATTGGTGTGGTACGAAAAAGCGGTGTACCGCACCCCGTCGAACACGTCGGTCGCGTCGCCCTCGTTGCCCGCGTGATGGCTTTGGTACGCGCCTCCGTGGGCCCAGAAGTCCAAATTATCCATTCCGGCGTTCGGATCCGGGACGATTCCGGCGGGATACCCCTTGTCGGAAAAAAGCCCGTCCGCACATTCCAGGTCCACCTGTTTTTGATGCTCGTTCCCGTTGTCTCCGCGCTCGTCAATGTGCCAGATCAAAAGCCCGTCGGCGGGCATATCGCGGTCGTAGGCACGGCCGGAAGCCTTCCGGTGTTCGAGCAGAAAATATTCTTCGTCGTCCATGGGCACTTTGTACACCTTGCCTCCCGCGCCGATTTCCTCGATGGCCACGCCGAGGGTATCCCCGGAGATCTCGATCACGTCCACCCAGCCCAATTGAGCCAGACTCCACGCGCAAAAGGGACTCAGGATGCCATCCCAGCCGAGCGATCCGCGTCCCATCAATCCCCACCGTCCAATCCCGGCAGCGTCGTCGGCAATGGGCTGATCGGATGGGCTTAGAAAGGAGGTATCGTAGAGATCGGGCAATCCCAGCGCATGCCCGTATTCGTGCGCCATCACGCCCACCGCGTAATGGAAGTTCGCGGCCAGTTGGGTGGAGCCGTCCCAGATCCAGATGCTCCCGAACTTCCCTCCGGCATCGTTGGTCCGGAACGGTTCGGAAAGCCCCAGGGAGACGATGCCGGTTGCAGTCTGAAGAATGAAATCCTCCGGGATGCTCAGAAGATTGATGAAGACGAAATCCACGTACCCGTCGTCGTCTCCGGAGTTTGGGATGCCGTCGGGGCCGTCGTTGTCGAATTGCCCGAAATCCACGTCCTCGTCGGCTTTCCGGAGAATCTCCCGATTGAAGGGGCCAAACGCGCTCTCATACCCGGTCGCACTATAATCCGACGGCGGCTTCTCAGACGTATACATCTTCTCCGGACAGGTACCCTGAATGGTCAGCACGCCTCTCGACATCGTCCGGTAAAAATGGCTGAAACTGCCCTCCACCTTCGGATCGAACAGAGTGCGGGCAAACTCGGGCGGACGAACCACGCCGGGCGCTTCGTCCTTGAATTTGGCAAAGAGGGCGACGACGTGATGCGTTCCCTTCGTGGAAAGATGAGAAGTTGACAGCGCCTTCCCCAGGGGATGAACACGCGCGAACGGTTCGTCCGAGGCCCGGATGCGGCCTGAAAATCCGAGCAACAAGAATGTGAGAAGGAAAAAGCAGAGCGACTTTTTACCACGGAGACGCGGAGGAAGGGGGCATTTCAAAAATTGCCAAAATTTCAAAAATTGCCTAAATTGCCTAAAGGGTTGAGCCTTCTGAATTGGGTGCAATTCCCTAATTCTCTTTGTGCCTCTGTGGCGTTTTTTTCGTGCTCTTTTTTTCCGCAATGGGATACCTCGTTCCTTGGTCATCGCCGGAATACGACTTCTCAGAGCCTATGAGGAAGCCTCGTTTTCGTTTGCGTCATTGTGACCAAAATTCTGTGTCATTCTGAGCGAAGGTCTGTGTCATTCTGAGCGAAGCGAAGAATCTCCCCCTTCCGACAGCAAGTTTTTCACCGAGTTTATCCTGAGCGGTGTCGAAGAATTCAGAATAACATTGGGGGTTTTCGGATAGGCTCTAATTCAATCCGACAAATTCCTCATAATTATTCTGATTGATACATTCAACTCTGCTATCCGGATAGGCGTTTATAAATGCTTTAGGAATACGTTGTTTTCCGCTTTTCCACTTAAATTCAAATGCATCGAGCTTTCCATCTTTATCTTCTAAGTAATCCATTTCCTGTTGACTGTGCGTTCTCCAAAAATAAGAGTTCACCGAGAGCCCATTGTTTGCATTGCGCTTCATACGCTCACAGATCATGAAATTCTCCCACAACGCCCCTACATCCTGCCGTAGATACAGCCCATTGAAATTATTGATTAACGCATTGCGTATCCCCGTATCGTAAAAATAGATCTTTCGCAATCGGGTCAGTTCGTTACGCAGGTTGCGGCTAAAAGGGGAGAGTCGGAAGATAACATACGATTTTTCCAAAAGCTGAATGTAATTTGAAATCGTCTGCTTGGCAACTCCAAGCAGATTGGCTAACTCGTTGTAAGAAAGCTGATTTCCTATTTGCAGCGCCAGAGCCGTCAATAGTTTTTCTAAAAGCTCCGGTCTGCGAATGTCCTGATATTGCAGCACATCCTTGTATAGATAGCTGGAAGTCAGGCTTTTTAAAAGAATTCGATCTTCATCCGGTTTTTCTTCAATTTCCGGGTACATCCCCATAACAATCCGCCTTTCGAGTATCCGTCGTATTTCAATCAATGAGTATTTCTGCCGCAATTCCACGAGGGAAAATGGAAAGAGGTGAAACTCATATTTTCTGCCTGTTAACGGTTCAACAATTTTGTCGGCCAGGTCCAAAGATGAAGAACCTGTGGCAACAACCTGCAGATCAGGAAAATTGTCAACCATCAGCTTAATCGTTATCCCGATGTTTTTCACTCGTTGCGCCTCATCCATGAAAACAATTTTTTTGGAACCGATCATGTTTTTCAACTCTGTTGATGTTACTTCCGTGAGGCTTGCTCTTAAATCCGGCTCATCGCAGTTGAGGTACAATGAGTCGCCGTTGAATTTTTTTTGGATTTCCTGTATGAGCGTTGTTTTGCCTACCTGTCTGGCGCCATGAATAATAACCGCTTTTTTCTTGAAAAAGCAGGATTCGATTTTTTCCTGGAGTATTCTTTTTATCATTGCCGCCTCCGTAATTAAGTTAATTCAGGACACTATACTGTCCTAATTTATATAAATTTTGTACTATAGTCAAGCTTTTTATTACCCGGCGCGACAAAGCAGCCTATTAGAGCCATTCCGGAAACTTCGTTCGTATCATTCTGAGCGAAGCGAAGAAACGCTCCCTTCCAACGGCAAGTTTTACACCGGGTTTATCCTGAGCGGTCTCGAAGGGTTCGGAATAACAATGCGAACGCGCAACGTCCGTTTCTCCATAAGGCTCTTA
>JAUWMS010000238.1 GCA_030613045.1 Candidatus Latescibacterota bacterium
GGAACAGGGAGCTTTCCGAGTTTTGCCTCCATCCACCTGTTCCCAAGTCTCATTCATAGCGGATCGCCTCCACCGGATCCATAGCGGCTGCTTTTTTGGCCGGATAGAGCGACGCCAAAAGACAGATCCCCAAACTCGCCGTGGCGACCCAGAAAAAATCGAGCAGGCGCATGTCAATGGGCACCGCGTTGATAATATAGATTTCGGCAGGAAGACCGATAAGCTTGAATTGATCCTGGACCCAACACAGGATAAAACCGATGATCGTTCCAAACGTCGTCCCCATTACGCCGACCACCAGCCCCTCGAACAGGAAAATGCACTTGATGCTTCGCGCCGTGGCCCCCATGGATTTCAAAATCCCGATGTCTTTGGTTTTTTCCATCACCACCATAATCAGCGTGCTGATGATGTTGAACGCGGCCACCAGAACGATCAAACTCAGCACGATAAAGCTGCCCCATTTTTCCATCGTCATCCAACTGAACAACTGCCGGTTGATCTGCGTCCAGCTTCGCGCATAATAGGGGTACCCCAACGCATCGGAGATGCGCTCTCCCACCCGATCCGCGAGATACAAATTGTCTAATTTCACTTCCAGCCCCGTCACGGCATCGCCCAGTCCGAAAATTCGTTGAGCCGCCTCGATGGAGGTGATAGCCAATGCCGCGTCGAACTCGTAATATCCGATCTCAAAGACACCGGTTAACTCAAAGCGCCGCAGTTTCGGCATCGTCAGCATCAGGCCCGGCCGCATATTCTGCAGCGTCGCCACATAGACCTCATCGCCTATCCCCACCCGCAGCCGATCCGCCAGGCCGCATCCCAACACGATCGGAGGAGGGCCTTCCTCCGAAGCCGTCTTTAGATTCAGACTTCCGGCCACGAGGTGTTGATCGAGATCGTACATCGCGCGCATCGCCGACGGATCCATCCCCTTAACCGTCCCGCCGCCACGGCTTTGCTTCGAGAGCAGCATCGCCTCTCCAAATACATAAGGCGCGACCGCCGCTACGTGTTCGACTTTGGCGACCTTGGGCACCAACGACGGATATTCCTCCATGGGCAGCCCGTGAAATCGCCGCACCCGCACGTGGGCATCCATCCCGACCAAGCGCGTGCGCACCTCCGTGGCAAATCCGTTCATCAGAGACAGCACGATCACCAGCGCGGCCACGCCCACGGCCACGCCTCCGATGGAGATGTAGGTGATGATGGAGATGAACCGCACTTTACGTTTGGACTTGAGGTATCTTTTCGCGATGAAAAATTCGTAGGAAGGCAAGTAGTATTCCTCTTTCTCGTTTGTTCGGTAATTTTGGCTAAGAAATTTAGTAAATGGAGGGTAGCAAAAGGGAAAGTGAGAAAGTGAGAAAGTGAGAAAAAACGCTGTTATTCAGAATTTTCGCTCACTTGCTCTCTTTTTCACTCGCTCCGCCTTTTCGCCTCAAGCCACCAAGATGCAAAAAGAAAGATCGTGCCTGGTGTCTCAGTGCCTTCGTGGCTGGTTTTGGTTTTTCAATCTTTGAAATCTTTGAACTCCTGGCAATTTTTGAAATGCTTTTTTCACTCCGGCCGCATCTGCGGAAAGAACAGCACGTCCCGAATGGACGGCGCATCCGTAAGCAGCATCACCAACCGGTCAATCCCGATCCCCAGTCCTCCCGTGGGCGGCATCCCGTATTCCAGCGCGCGCAGAAAATCCTCATCCAGGGCCTGGGCCTCCTCGTCGCCCATCGCCCGCAGCTGCGTCTGCGCCTCGAAGCGTTCCCGCTGATCTATGGGATCGTTCAGTTCCGAGAAGGCGTTTGCAATTTCGCTTCCGTTCACAAACGCTTCAAACCGCTCCGTCAACGCCGAATCCTTCCGATGCCGCTTGGCCAGAGGCGCGGTCTCCACCGGATAATCCATCACGAACGTGGGTTGAATCAGATGAGGCTCCACGTATTTCTTGAAAATCTCGTCTATCATCTTCCCCGATCCCATCGTACCGTCCACCTCTATCTCCAACCCGGCGCACGTCTTTCGCATCGCTTCCTCAGAAACGCCCTCCAAGGTCACCCCCGCGTATTTTTCAATCGCTCCCAACATCGTCACCCGCTTCCAGGGCGGCGTAAAATCAATCTCCGTCCCCTGATAATCCACCGTCTGCGATCCCACGACCTCCTCCGCCACAATGGAGACCATCTCCTCCGTGATCCGCATCATATCTCCGTAATCCGCATACGCCTGATACAACTCCAACAAGGTGAACTCCGGATTGTGAGAGCGATCCATGCCCTCATTGCGGAAATCCTTACAAAACTCGTACACCCGCTCGTACCCCCCCACGATCAGCCGCTTCAGATACAACTCGTCCGAAATCCGCAGATAGAGATCTATGTCCAGCGCATTGTGGTGGGTCACAAAGGGGCGCGCCGAAGCGCCTCCGTACAGCGGCTGAAGGATCGGCGTCTCCACCTCCATAAAATTCCGTTCGTCTAAGAAACGCCGGATCGCCGAAACGATCTTCGTGCGCCTTTCGAACGTGCGCCGTACCTCCGGGTGCAGGATCAAATCCACGTACCGCTGACGATACCGCAACTCCTTACCCGACACCTCATCGAACGTAACCTTCTCACCGTCCTCCACGCGCTCTTTTTCGATGGGCAGCGGCCTCAGGGATTTGCAGAGCACTTCGAAGTCCCGAACCTCCACCGTGATTTCCCCGGTGCGCGTGCGGAAAACCGTGCCCTCCACACCGATCAGATCGCCCATATCCAGCAGTTTATAGAGCGCAAACGGCTCCTCCCCAAGCGTATCTTTTCGGAGGTAGATCTGGATCCGGCCCGCCGCATCCTGCATGTGGGCGAAACTCGTCTTCCCGTGTCCGCGGATGGACATTAACCTTCCGGCGATGCGCACCGCTTCCTTGGACTCCGAAAGCGTATCAAAGTTCCCGGTAATTTCGGAAGACCGGTGCGTCGCCTCAAAGCGATACGGATAGGGATTTATTCCTTTTTCCCGGATTTGGGTTAGTTTCGAGCGTCTTTGCAATAGTAGTTCGTTGAGTTCCGTCAAAGGATCCTCCTGTTTTGGATGGGAAGACTTTCGGTGTGAATCTCGCGCTGCCCCGTTCACGCTTCGGGATAGGGACTCTCAGACCACTGTTCGCCGGAGTCAAGGCTGATATAGAGCGAAGTGTCACGTTGCTGCTGCACTGTGTCTGCCTGCCATCGGGATTTTGGCAAACTGCATGACGAGCCGTAACGCCTCGTTCACGGCTTCCTCATCCGAAAAAGCCTCCGCCACATCGGGCGCTAACAGCACCAAATTCGTGCCTTCCCTAACTCTCTTAGCATATTTGCCTCTCACTCCTTCTTTGAGTAACTGAGATAAGTCATATTCAGGGCGGAGTTCATCATCCATTCCAACTCCCTTTCAAATTTTATGTTCACAGTGTAACAGTGCCCTATATTTGATAGTATTAAGGGGATCGAACCTCCCGCAAGTTTCGGAGCTTGCGGGAGGTTGATTGCCGCCGCCGACCTTCGATCAAAAGCCTATCAGCCGCGCCGGACGGATCTTTGTTTGGTATCGGAAAATATAACAAAAATTCGCCCAAAAGTCAATAGTGAACCCTGCGTGAACTTGAAACAAAAAACCATCCGCGCCTTACACTTTGCACTTTACGCTCTACGTTTTACGCACCACGCCTACGCCTTCTCCCCACTCAGATACGCATGGATAAACGCGTCAATGTCCCCATCCATCACCGCATCCACGTTGCTCGTCTCCTCTCCGGTGCGATGATCTTTCACCATATTGTAGGGATGGAGCACATACGAGCGGATCTGATTGCCCCACTCGATGCGCTTTTTCGTGTGCTCCACCGCCTCCAGTTCTTTCTGCTTTTCCTCCTCGTGAAACTGATACAGCCGCGTGCGCAGAATTTTCATCGCACTCGACCGATTTTTATGCTGCGACCGCTCGTTCTGGCACTGCACCACAATCCCGGTGGGAAGGTGCGTGATGCGCACCGCGGAATCCGTCTTGTTCACGTGCTGTCCGCCGGCCCCGCTGGCGCGATACGTGTCCACCCGAAGATCCGCATCGCTGATCTCCACCTCAACGGCATCTTCTATTTCGGGATACACGAACACCGAGGCAAACGACGTGTGCCGCCGGTTTTGCGAATCGAAGGGGGAAAGGCGCACCAAACGATGCACGCCCGCTTCCGCCTTCAGATAGCCATACGCATACTTCCCGGTCACCTCCACCGTTGCGCTCTTGATCCCGGCCTCATCCCCCGGCTGAAGGTCCATGAGTTCTTTACGAAATCCCCTCCGCTCGATCCAGCGCATATACATCCTGAGCAGCATCTGCGCCCAATCCGCGGACTCGGTTCCTCCGGCTCCCGGATGGATGGTCAGAATGGCGTTTTTCGCATCGTCCCGGCCGGAGAGCATATTCCGGAACTCCAACTCCGCAATCTCCTTCTCCAGGATGTTCGCTTCCGCCGTCACCTCGCCCATCGCCTCTCCGTCGTTCTCCTCCACCGCGAGTTCAAAAAGGAGCGCCAGATCGTCCCGCCGATCCTCCAGTCCCTGCCACGTATCCACCCACCGCTTATGTTCATTGACTTTTTCGATAGTGGCTTGCGCCGTCTCCCGATTATCCCAGAAACCGGGCGCGCTCATGACCTGCTCGAGACGAGCGATCTTCTCCTGTCGCTTCTCTACGTCAAAGATACCTCCGCAGTTTGATCAGTCGCTCCCGAAAATCCACCAATCCCGATTCCAACTCATTCGCCATTTTCAATCCTCCTCATTACTGGTGAGTGGTGAGTGGTGATTGGTGATTGGTAAACCCAAAACCTTACACCGCTCACGCACCACGCATCACAATCTATCGCCTGAAATGCAGATGGCTTGCTTTGGCCATCAATGGAATGCTGAACACCAATTCGCTTTGGATTTGTTCGCCGGGCTTCAAATCAAACGAGGTCCCGCGTGCTTTGAAAAACGGGGAAGCCGCCAGGGCCTTGTGTTTCGTTTTTCTTGAATCCACCAACTGAAAACAGCCCCGGTTCAGTGCAACCGCCTCCTCTTCTTCCTTCGACGTGATCGTGAGACGGAGCCGCACGTATTTCCATCCCGACTCCGCGGGAACGCCGTCCAGTTCGCGCTCTTCAACGAGCTTTTCCACGCTCACTGCGATTCGACCCTTGTTCTGCAACAGTTCAAACGCCCCCCCGAGCGTCTTTGACAACTCTGTCGAACGCAACGACAGAAGCATCACGACAAGCACCAATAGCGCCCCGGAATACACGATGAGACGAACCGTCATCATGATCTTGTTTTTTCGCCTGCGTTTCCGATCCTCCACCTGAGATTCCAACATCCGGCGTCACCTCCATTCGATTATTTGATCT
>JAUWMS010000360.1 GCA_030613045.1 Candidatus Latescibacterota bacterium
CTCCGAAAAATCGTCCGTATATTTATACGCGGCAATCCCCGCGCAGATGTGCCGCCCACAAGAATGCGCCACCCAATCGTACACCAGCTCCCCGAAGGGAAACGTATCCACCCGGCGCCAGTACGTCATCGGAACTACGAAATCTACCGATCCCGACCGAAGCCACGCCCGCGCATCCTGATAGACTCTGTGGTAGCCATCCCACCCGCCGTTCGAAGAGCGATATACGCCCACCGCCGACGTCGAAAGCTTCGCTTCCGGGCGAATCTGCTGCACCCGGTCGTATCCGTTCCGCACAAACAGGGAGACCTGATCCCGCTGCCAGTCCGCCCAACTCAGGCCCTCGGAGCGCGCTTGGCTTTCCAGAAACCGCGCGGTGCTGATCGGATCGTACGAATATCCGCCCCCGGGGTAGCGCACGTAATCCAAGTGCAGCCCGTCCACATCATAGCGCTCCACGATCTCCGTGACCACATTTAAGACGTGTTCCCGAACGGCCGGAATGCCCGGACTCACCCACACGTAATCGTTCGCACCGAGGGCCATCCGCTCCCCCTTGCGATCCACGCAGATCCACTCCGGGCGCGCCCAATACAGCGGAGTCGGAGACACCTCCTCCGGAGGCGGTGTCGCTCCGTTCCAACACGTGAACACATTGACCCACGCATGCACCTCCACCCCATGGAGCCGTCCCTGTTCAATCGCCAGGGCCAGCGGATCCCAACCCGGATCTTCTCCCAATCGGCCCGACAAAGCGGCCGCCCACGGCTCGTAACTGGAACGATAAAACGCATCCGCCTGTCCCCGTACCTGAAAAAACACCGTATTCAGATGCGCGTCCCGCGCCCGGCGAAAAATCTCCCGAACCCGCTCCTGCTGCGCCTGGGCGTCCAAGTCGTCGCTTGCGTATTCCCAGCGGGTCACCCACACTGCCCGAATTTCCTTCATCGCTCCACAGACCTCCCCTCGAAATCCCATAAAAACGATCACGAACAGCCCAGCCAGTCCCATACGCACACTCCGAATCCGCCGCAAACACACCTCCTTTTTCGCACCGCAAAAATGCAAAGAAGAAAAATTTTGGCCATGAACTCTATCCCACCCAAATCTCGACGTGCAGGATGTGCATTCCCCATTGCTCATTACTCCTTGCTCATTATTCATTGGAATTACCAGTAATCCGGCGTCAATTCAAAGAATACCTCTAACGTATCTTTCAGGGCAACCTGAATCTCCTTCTTGTCCGGGATCGCTACGTATCCGGGCAGCGCCACCGCCAGGTTATGTTTCCCTTCCGAAAGATCCTTCAGGACCCCGTCGGTCATCATTCCCGTAGCACGCTCATCTACGTAAATCGTTGCCCCCTGCACATTGGCGCGCACCTGCACCACCGTCGTCGGTTCCTTTTCCTCCGGGACGTTCATGGTTCGTATTTTATACAGGGCGCCTCCAAGGCCTCCTGCAATCAGCACCAGTATAGAAATCCGCCCGACGGCCATCCACTTCCGGATCCGTTTCTTCTTCTTTTGAGCACGGTATTGCTCTTTCCCGGCCCGGCGCCGCTTCTTGATTTCTTCCCGCGTCAGCCATTCCACGCCGCCATGCCGGTTGATATATTTCTTCAACCCCTGTGCTTCGTAAAACTGCTGCTCCTCCTCCTCAAAAATACGCTGCCGGTCCCGTTCCGACGTGCGCTCCCTCCGCCGTTGTTCCTGAAGCGTTTTCTTCTGCTGCTTGGCCTCCAACGTCTGTGCTAATCTGCTTCGTATTTCCTCCCGAATCCGCTGTTCTTCTTCAGACGATAGCGCCATTCTGCCGTGTCCTCCTTTTATTTTTGACCATTGATGCAATTACTCTGCCAGGCACAAAGACACAAGGAAACGCTTCGCCTTCGTGACTTGATGTCTTAGGATGCGCAGTGCAAAATAAGGGCGCAACCTTAGGATGCGCAGTGCAAAACAAGGGCGCAACCTTGGGATGCGCAGTGCAAAACAAGGGCGCAACCTTGGGATGCGTAGTGCAAAACAAGGGCGCATCCTTTGTGGCTGATCGGTGTCTCCGTTCGGAAGGATAGAGGAGATATTTACTTGAGCGAGATTCTTCGCTTCGCTCAGAATGACATTCTTGGTAGCTTCTTTTCAGCGCACCTCCATCCGCTTTCCCGCCCGCTCACGATTGTACGCCTCGATCTCCCGATTTTCAGCCTCAATAGCCGCGTTCCGCGTTTTCAGAAGAAGTTCCGTCTCCGCATTGTACTGGCGTATTTCCGCATTCTGGTCCCGCATGGCCCGAAGGATTTCTGCTCTTTCCCCTTCCTTTTCTCTGGGATACGCAACGAACGCGCAGATCAGCCCCCCGACGCACAGCGAAATCCCCTTTCCATCGGCCTTCTCATAGACGAACTTGGCGCCCATCAATCCCATGGAAAGCCCGCCGTAGAACATCCCCCATCGCATCCGCTTTTTCAGTGTTTTTTTTGCCACGCCCAATCCCCCAACCGGCATCGTCACGTACGGCTTCACCGTCCTTCCGATATCCTCCGCCCTGAGCAAGGGGAGCAGCGGTTTTCGGAGCGCCACATCCACTTCCGTGGTCCGTCCGGGTTCCACGGATACCATGTCGCGCATCGGCTCCCATCCTTCGCACGCCACCTCGATGATCCGAGGCTCCGGAGGAAGCGATTCGAGCGTCACCGACGTGAGTCCGGCAAAGACACCATCCACAAACAAACTGGCCCCGGGCGGCTCGGAGGACACCCGCAAATTTCCGCGTTTCTCCAACTCCGCTACGATCCGTTTTTTCTCTCCTCTCGACAAATAGAGCGTCCGCTCCCAATCCGCACAGAACACCTTCTCCACCTTAATCCGATGGCTCCCGATTTCAAGCCGCGTCCGAAACGGCGTGTTTCCCCGGACCTTCCCGTCCAGCGTTACCCTGGCCCCCGAAGGAACGGAATCCACCACCAACTCCGGCATCGCCCTCTGGCGCATTTCGGAGGCCAAATCTTTTTTTACCGGCACGGGCCGCACGGCCACCGTACCATACAGCTTCGAGAATTTTCCATCTCCGGTCCATTTTTCGATACTTCCCCCCCCGGTGATCGTCGCCACGCCATGCGGGAAACAACCGACCACGCACCTTGTCGCATCCCAAGACCATCGCACCACTCTCGGATGCCCAATCTCCGTTTTATGCAGCGCTCCGACGGTTTTCGGGGGACCCCCATCCGAACGCATCGTAAAAATCCGCCCGCGTGCGCTCATAAAAACCAGTCCCCCGCGGAACGACCAATCCACGGACACGATTCGCTCCCCGTCCATCCGATGCAGCGGCGTCACCTCTCCCTTCGGATTCACCACCTCTATCCGACCGCTCTCCCCGCTGTTGATCGCATAGACGATCCGGACGCTTTGGGGGTCGAACGAAGGACTCCAGATCTGGGATCCGCGCTCGCAATACACGAGGTGCTTGCTCCCCTCCAACGTCGCGCCCGCGTCCTTCACCCACAAATCCATCCCCCCATCCGCCGCCTTCCCCACCCATGCCACTCGCTCTCCCTCCGGCGACAGCACGGCCGTCCGCAAGGTTTCGGTTCCACTGATCTCCCGCTCATCCCCGTACCGCTCCATGCCACTCCTCGGAAGAGCGGCTTTGATCACGAGCTTGCGTGTTTCCGAACACCCCTCCATCGCAACCACGCACAACAACTTCTTTCCATCCCGCGAGGCGCTCATGCTCGTGACCACCGCCTCCCGTTCGCTCAACGCGCCCACCTTGCGAACATGCTCTCCTCCGAAATCCATCGCATAGATTCCTCTGCCGTCTTCCCCCTCCGCAAAAAACAGAATCTCCCCCTCCGATGCCGACACGTCCTCCCTCATCCAACCACCCAAAACGACCAAAAGACAAACGATGAACACACTCCAACGCATTTCAGAATTCCTCCAGCACAGACGACTGGCCCACCAATCACCATTTTTCACTTTTCATTTTTTACTTTTTACTTTTTACTTCCCCCCCT
>JAUWMS010000556.1 GCA_030613045.1 Candidatus Latescibacterota bacterium
CCTCAGATCCAACTTCCCAAATGCCTCGATGTCCACCTGAGCTTTCGCCGGTGTGGGAGGCTTACCGGGCTTCTGCGCATTCTTTTCGGACTCGATGCGGGGAAAGAGCGGCTCCCCCTTCAAGAGCTTGGTTCCGGGCTCCAACCCATCCCAGCGCGCCAACGTCTCGATCCGTTGATCCGTCAGGGATTCGCCCAGTCCCAATTGGCGCCACATTTGTTAGGAATTTTTCGGCATAAAGGCATAGAGAAACACCGCGAGATGCCGGAGGTTCTCCAACAGATCGTACAGGCAGGTCTCCAATTCGGCGCGCCGGGACGGATCTTTGGCCAGCGCCCACGGCGCCTTGGCCTCCACGAAACGGTTGGCCGCCCGCACCAATTCCCAGATCGCGTCCAGGGCCGTATGGAGCTGGAGATCGGACATCGCCGCATCCACCCGATCCAGAGTCTGTCGCGCCTGGTCCATCAAAATCCGATCCCCGGACGGATCCCGGTGCGGAACCACGCCCTCGAAATACCGGCCCGCCATCGCCACCGAGCGGCTCAAAAGATTCCCCAGATCGTTGGCCAGATCCGCGTTGTACCGCTGTTCAAATCGCTCCCACGAAAAATCCCCGTCCTGTCCGAACGTCACCTCCCGAAGCAGAAAATAGCGAAGCGCGTCGGCTCCATATCGCTCCACCGCGTCCAACGGCTGCACGGCGTGGCGCTGGGACTTGCTCATCTTCCGGCCTTCGAAATCAATGAACCCGTGCCCGAAAATGGTCCTGGGCAGGGCAATTCCGGCGGATAGCAGCATCGCCGGCCAGATCACACAGTGGAACCGGGTGATGTCCTTGCCGATCAGGTGCACATCCGCGGGCCAGTATCGCCAGAGATCGCTTTCCGCTTCCCCGTATCCCAGCACCGTGATATAGTTTGACAGCGCATCTATCCATACGTAGATGACGTGGGATGGGTCCATGGGAAGCGGAATGCCCCAGTCGAACGAGGAACGGGAGATGCTGATGTCCTCCAGTCCGCCCCGGATCAGGCTCAAAATCTCGTTTCGCCGGGACTCCGGTCGAATAAAGTCCGGGTGCGCGGTGATGTGGTCGAACAACCGATCCTGATAGTTGGACAGCGCGAAAAAATAATTCTCCTCCTGAATCCATTCGGGCTTCCGCTTGTGATGCGGACACTGGCCCCCAACAAGATCCTTCTCCCCGAGAAACGCCTCGCACGATTCGCAATACCAGCCCTCGTAATGTCCTTTGTAGATATCCCCGGCATCGTGAATTTTCCGGAAAAGCTTTTGCACGCCCTTTCGGTGACGCGGCTCCGTGGTGCGGATAAAATCACTGTAAGAGATGTGAAGCTTCCTCCAGACCTCCTCGAACCGCACCGCCATCTCGTCGCAATAGGCGGCGGTGTCGCTGTACCCGAGGCGATCCGCCTCTTTCTTGACGTTGATGCTGTGCTCGTCGTTTCCCATCGTAAAATAGACGTCGTATCCGGCCAAACGCTTATATCGGGCAATCGCATCCGCACAGATTTTTTCGTACGCCGTGCCCACGTGCGGAAGATCGTTCGCATAATCAATAGCGGTCGTTATATAGAATTTCTCAGCCACGGGATCCTCTCTCTTGTTTTCACTACAAAGCTTGCCCTGAACGAAGCCGAAGGGATGCAAAGGACTTCAGAAAAGGTTGAGGTTAAAACCGCTCAACCTCAACCTTGACCTGCCTTTTCTCTATGTCCTCCACGGTGCATTTGCTCACCACGCACCACTCACCAGATTCTGTCGGAAAATGATTTGTTTGTCGGTGAAGTTTGTGAGTCAGGTTTTTCAGCTTTGTCACATTCTATTTTGTTTTTTGTGCTATAACACCGATAAATTATTTGCAGTTATGCCAAGAAAGTGCTTGCTTTTTT
>JAUWMS010000349.1 GCA_030613045.1 Candidatus Latescibacterota bacterium
AAGACGAGGAAACGTTCGGACAGGAACGATCTTAGCCGCCTCTCCGAGAGATTCCAAGGTAACCACCTGCTTTACCAGTCCGACTTCAAACGTAAAAATCTCGCGGTTTTTCCGAACGATGATCAACTCCGGCCCCAGCTCCACCAATTTGCCGGAGAATACACTCCCATCGTTCATATAAAGCCGGACGTCGGCATCCTCCGCTGCCCGGACACTCCCCGGCATCATAGCTTGACCCACAAGCAAACCCATCATGAATACGCAACCCCAACTTCTCATAACACGACCCTCCTTAAAAAAGAAACATACAAAACAAAACGCCCTTTGTCAATAGTTTTTTTCGAAATCACCGAAACACCACCTTCTCATGGAAAAGGGGCGACGTTCACCCAATTTCGAGATTTTTTCAGGGCGCTTCCGTGTCCTTCGGTGTCCAATCCGTCATAACCTGCATTATTCATAAACTTCAGCTATGGAGGCCGGAAATTCAGGAGGCCAAATAAACCCGTAAACGGGTGACTCCGACACCCGATGAGCCGGAGGCCAATAGAGAGACGGAGTTCCCGCTTTAGCGGTTTATACCCTGGATTATTCGCAAATCGGTGATTTTATGCCCAGTTTCAGGCTTTACTCAAGCCTTCTCGAAAATTGAGTTTTGAGACCAAAAATTTAAAATGCCTTGGGACAGAAGTGTAAGGAAGAGTTCTGTCCGAATTCATGAATAATGCAGGATAATTGAAAAATACGGGGTTCAGACCTTTTTTGAAATCCTTTGCGCCTCCTCCCGATCCACGCGCACGCTCATACGGATATGATCCTCCTCAACCACCCGCTCCAATACCTCGCCCGCGGCTTCCAGCTCCGCCAAGCGCTTCCCGTCTCCGTGCGGCACGTTCACATGAAGCACCACCCTGTTTTCCTGCATCCGCGCTTCAATGGCGCCGCGCACCGCGTCCAATCCGATGCCCTTTTCCGCCGAAACCAAAATCCCCTCCGGATGCATCTTCCGGAGCGACGTCAAAAGACTTTTCTCCTGCAAAAGGTCCACCTTATTCAATAGCAACAGCGCGGGTTTTTCCAAGACACCGAGATCCGCCAGCACCTCGTTCACCGAGGCGATGTGCTCCTCGTACGCCCGATGATTCACATCCACCACGTGCAGCAGCAAATCCGCTTCCACCACCTCCTCCAGTGTGCTCCGAAACGAAGCCACCAACCCCGGCGGAAGTTTCCGGATAAACCCCACCGTATCCGTCATCAAAATTTTCTGCTTCGGAGCGATCGGAACGATCCGGGTCATCGCATCCAAGGTCGCGAACAAGCGATTCTCCACGAAAGCCTCCGCCCCGGAAAGCGCATTGAGCATCGTGGATTTTCCGGCATTCGTATATCCCACCAACGCGACCCGATACGTCCCGCGACGCCCTTTCCGCTGCACCGCGCGGCTCCGTTCGATCCGCTTCAACGCCTTGGAGAAATCCACGATCTTCTTGCGCACCAGCCGCCGGTCCACCTCCAACTGGGTCTCTCCAGGGCCTCGCGTGCCGATCCCCCCCGCCGCGCCGCCGCCACCCGCCTGGCGGGACAGATGCGTCCACTGCCGCGTCAATCGAGGCAGCAGATATTCCAACTGAGCCAGCTCCACCTGAATCTTCGCCGCCTGCGTTCGAGCCCGTCGGGCAAAAATATCCAGGATCAACCCGCTTCGATCCACGACCTTCGTCTCGATCGCCTGCTCCAGATTCCGCGCCTGCGCCGGGGACAAATCCTCGTCGAAAAGCACCACGTCTATCTCCTGCGCCTCCACCTCCGATGCCAGACGTTCCGCGGCTCCCCGACCCACGAAAAGAGCGGGATCGAGCCGCTTTCGCCGAAAAACCACGCGATCCACCACCTTCGCCCCCGCCGTATCCGCCAGCAACGCCAGTTCATCCAGCGACTCCTCGAATTCCGCCGGCGAGCCGAATGGCAGCTGCACCCCCACTAACAACGCCCGCTCCGCCTTTTCTCTTACTTCAAACAATGGCTCTCCCTTCTCACAGATAGGAAACAAAGACTTCGATCTTTCCATCACGCCGGATGATCTGCCTGCTGCCGGGCTAAGTCCTTCTTTGGGGGCACGCAATTTGCGGCAATCACCGCAACGACGGCAATGCCGGCGCCGGTGAGGAACGTGGCCGCGTGACCAAGTCGCTCCCACAGAATCCCGCCGACCAGGGGGAGCGGAACAGCGATCACGTGGTTCATAGTCAGGCCGAACGACAGGGACGGCAGTACGTCCTCGCGCGGGGCGATTTTGTTCAGATAGGTCGTGCGGGCAATGTTGGTTCCCAGGCATGCGCTGTCCAGACAGTAGAGTCCGAACAGCACAGGCTTCGCGTAAACGAACGCATACCCGATGAACACGAAGATGGGTACCACCGCACCGACCAGAAGCAGAACTCGTTCGCCGAAGCGGTCTATACAGCGGCCAATCAGCGGATGCACGACCACGTTGATGGCCTGACTCACCGCGAGAAGTACGGTAATCTCGCGCACCGTCGCGCCGTGCACGCTCACCAATGCGAAGCGCGCAAACGTGATAAAAATTTGTCGCCGGCAGCCGTCCAACATGGTGAGCAGATAAAACAGCAGATAGCGTCTCCTGACGAGGATGCGGTCTTTGTGCTTCGTCGTGGGGATCCCGAACAGGCCCAGCATAACCAGTCCGCCCAGGACCGCAGCCGCAGCGGATCCCACAAAGACGCCCCGGTAGCCAATGTGAGTAACGGAGAAGTACACGAGGGCAGACCCGAGAAGTGCGGCGATCCCGCCGACGGCGCGGGCATCTCCTAACACGGCGCCCGTAACGTCCCGATGCGTCAACGTCAATAAGAGACTCTGGCGAACCGGGATCCATAGATGGATACCCATGCTGGCGATAAATAGCGGAAAGAGCGTGGCATTCACGTCCTGAGAGAATGAGAATGCCAGCGTGCCGCCTGCCAACAGCAGCATACACAGGAAACCCAAGACCGGTTGGGCGATCGTTCCGACAACCGCCATGAACAGTACCGAGAGGAGCCCCGGCACCTCGCGCACCGCTTCCATCAGACCGCGGTCGAAGCCCGTGGCACCCAGATCCTCCACTAAGAAGTTGTTCAAGACGCTCCGCCACGTGTAGAACGCGAGAGACACAAAGAACGTCACAGCGAACAGGCGATAGATATGTTTGCGCTTATGTGTAATTCGTCGGTCCTCCAATTCCCACCATCTTCTTGCCACAGAGCACACAGTGCGGCATAGCCGCAGACAAAGCCCAAAAGCAATGGGACACGGATACCACGGATTTTCACGGATCAAACGAAGTGCGCCTATCCGGGAATCCGAACAATCCAACCCATCCTCGCTCAACAAAAACCTTGTCAAAAAAAGAGATTTTGCAAGTTTGTAATACAGAGCGCATCTCTGGATTTCGGATTGAAAACCCCACCTCATCTGTGATCCGAAATCATTCCGCCCCCGGCGTCCTCTTCTGAATTTTAATCACCACCTCCTGCTCGTCCCCCAACTTATAGATCTTCAGAATCTTCCCCCCTTCCGTCACGATGGACAGAATCCGATCCTCATCCCCTATCTCCTGAAGCGCCTCCTGGCCCTCGTACTGGTACGTGTAATAATATTGCTGCTTTGCCTTGGCGGGCTTTTTCTCCGTCGCGCCTTCGTTTGTGGTCTTCGCCATCGTTCGTTTCCTCCTTATCGTAATCGTCATCACCGGCGGCGCAGCCTCCCAAGCTCTTCGTAGCCGCTCCACCTGGGCGGCTTCTCTGCCGCAGATGGCCTGATAATTCCGACACCGCGCTTGTTTCGGACACTCAAAGCACCACTCGATCCGAAGCAGTTTTCCCTGAGGCCAGCAAAAAATCTTCACATTCTCAACTCCTCCTTTCCAGATGGTGGTTGGTGACTGGTGATTGGTGATTCGTCCCCCCCACCCCACCCCCGCCCTAATGTTACATTGCAAATTACGCACCACCACTCACTACTCACTACTCACTACTCACCAATAACCACTTCTCTCCCCGTCCGGCGCGACTCGTAGATCGCCTGCACGATCTCCACCGCATGCTTCGCGCTCTCGATGGAAATATAAGGCTCCCGATCC
>JAUWMS010000260.1 GCA_030613045.1 Candidatus Latescibacterota bacterium
CTTGAGGCTGTGCGCCCTCTGCTCGATCTGTTCGGGATCGCTGTTTTCGAGCGATTCCAGGAGTTCCTCAAGCTGGCGCGCGCTGTCCTCCACGAAGTTCTCCGCCAATTCCTTCATCAGTTCTTTGTCCCCATCCACCGCATCTATAACGGTGGAAAGATTAATGGGACATTTCGTAATCTCCCACAGGTTATCAACTTGCGGGAGGTTCGGGTCTGTGGGAGGTTTGAGAAGTTCGGACCTGTCGTTGGTCATCCGTTCAACAGTCGTGTAGAGTTTGTTTGCGTTTATGGGTTTGGACACGTAGTCGTCCATGCCCGCTTTAAGACACTTCTCCTTGTCGCCTTTCATGGCGTGGGCCGTCATCGCGACGATGGGAATGTGCGCGCCGATCCCGTTTTCCTTTTCCCGGATCGCCTCGGTGGTCTCGAAGCCGCCCATCTCCGGCATCTGCACGTCCATCAGAATCAGATCGAAGGACTCGGATTCCAAGGCTTGCAGCGCCTTCTTGCCGTCCGAAACGGCTGTCACGTGCCAGCCTTTCTTTTCGAGAAGCAGGATGGCCAGCTTCTGGTTGATGGCGTTGTCTTCCGCCAGTAGAATGCGTATCCGGTGATTCGTCCCCTTTTCCATGGAGCGCCCGGTTGCGGGAGCGGGCTTCGGCGCTTCTGTTTCAGAGGGCGTTTCCGGGTTCATCACTTCCACCAAGGTGTTATAGAGCAGGGACTGGCGCACGGGCTTGGCGATAGCCGCGGCAAAGCCAATGTCCTTATATTGTCCGGCGTCGCTGCGGTCGGCCATCGAACTCATCAGCACCAGCACTGTATCCGAAAGCTCGGGATCGGCCTTGATCGTGGCGCCCAGCATTTCCCCGTCCATTTCGGGCATCTGCATGTCGAGAATCGCCAGGGGGAAAGGATCGCCAAAGTCTTTGGCTTCACGTAGAATCTTCAGCGCGCTGTCGCCATCCTCAGTCTCCGTCGGGCGACATTCCCACGAGAGGAGTTGCGTCCGAAGTATCTTGCGATTGGTCGCGTTGTCATCCACCACGAGCACGCGTAATCCCCGGACATCCGCCGGGATCGGGACCGCGGAGGTCGCGGTATCCTCCTCGGCCTGCTTCTCCAACCCCACCGTGAACCAGAACGTGCTGCCCTTGCCCTCTTCGCTCTCCACGCCGATCTCGCCGCCCATCATCTCCGCAAGTTGTTTGGAAATGGTGAGTCCCAATCCCGTGCCTCCGAACTTCCGGGTGGTCGAGCCGTCGGCCTGGGTGAAGCTCTCGAAGATCGTGTCCTGCCGGTCCTTCGGGATGCCGATGCCCGTGTCCGTGACGGAGAAGCGCACCGTCGCGTGGGTGTCGGTCTCTGCGTCCAGTTCGGCGCGGAGGACGACCTCTCCCTCTTCGGTGAACTTGATGGCATTACCGATGAGATTGACGATAATCTGCCGGAGGCGCCAGGGATCCCCCACCAATAGCTCCGGCACGTCGGGAAGCACGTCGGCGAGCAATTCCAGCCCCTTCTCCCGCGCCACCACATTCAATGTGCTCAACGTATCGCCGAGGCAGTCCCACAACTCGAAGTCTATGGGAGACAGGTCGAGTTTTCCCGCTTCGATCTTGGAGAAGTCGAGGATGTCATTGATCACCGTCAAAAGGGCATCGGCGGACGATTTTACCGTTTCCGCATAGTCCCGTTGTTCGTCCTCGAGTTCGGTCTCCAACAGAAGCTCCGTCATGCCGATCACGCCGTTCATCGGGGTGCGGATCTCGTGGGACATGTTGGCGAGAAAGTCGCTCTTGGCCTGACTGGCGGCTTCGGCGGCTTCCCTGGCTTCCTGCATGGCCTTCTCCGCCTGCTTGCGCTCGGTGATGTCCTTATCCACCCCGCGATAGCCCGTCCAGTTTCCCGCATCGTCAAATACGGGGATTCCGTTGGTGAGCAGACATAACCGGCGGCCGTCCTTGTGGACGTTCCAGTTTTCCAGATCGTTAATGGGCTGCTTTTTTTCTTTGATCCCTTTGAGTATCTTACGAATTTTTTCGGCTTCCTCCTCAGGCATGAAATCAAGAGACGTCTTCCCGATCATCTCCTCGGGGGTGTATCCCAGTATGTCCTGAACTTTTTTGGAGCAATAGCTAAAGGCCCCGTTTTCATCGGTTTCCCACACCCAATCGGATGTGCTGAAAACGAGATGCCTGAACCGGTCTTCCGATTCCCGCAGCATCTCCTCCGCCCGCTTGCGCTCGGTGATGTCGCGGAAAACACCAAAGGTCTCGCTCAATTTATTCTCACTGTCAAGGCGATGAGGCGTCGCTGTTACAAGGATATTTCGTATTTTTTTATCAGGTCTGATAATCTCCAACTCATAAACGCTTTTCTCTCCCTTCGCCCGTCGTTGCGTCTCTTTATCGAGAAGTTCCCATTGATCGGGACTTAGAAAATCCTTTAGATCGCAGCCAACAAGCCCTCCCGGTTGAGCTCCAAAGAGCTTCTCCGCCGCCGGATTTACAAAGGTAAAGCATTCCTCCGCATCAACCACACCAACCCCTTCGCCCTGCATTTCAATTAGTTCTTTGTATCCTTTTTCGCTCAGTCGCAACTCCTCCTCCGCCCGCTTTCGCTCGATGGCCATAGCCACCTGGTTTGAAACGAACATGAGGATATTCTTCTCTTCCTCTCCGTATCGAACGCCCTCCGTATAACTCTGGACAGTTAGCACACCGATGGATTTTCTTTCCACCTTCAGGGGAACGCCGAGCCAATCTATCGCCCGTGTGGCTCCTGACGGCTCTATTTTTCCCGCTTGCCGAAGCTCCTGATACACTTCAGACGAAGCCAGCAGAGGCTTGCCTGAACGGATCACATACGCGGTCAGGCCCTTGCCGAGTTTTTGGGGAGGCGGCGTCTCGTCGTATTCATCTACGAAGTACGGGAAAGAGAGTCGGTCGTCCTCGGAATCATAGCGCGCAATGAACAGGTTTTTGGCCGGCATCAACCCCCTGATGATCTCGTGGATGGAACGGTACAGATCCTGAAGCTCTTCGGCGGAATGGACCGCCTCCGAGAGCTTATACGTCGCGGCCCGAACACGTCTCGCCCGTTTTCGTTCGGTGATGTCGCGGATGAACACGAGGTCGGCGGACGTGCCCTGGTATGTGATTATTCCCGCGTTGAGCTCAACTTCTATCTTTTTGCCGTCTTTGTGCCTGAGCGCTGCCTCATACACCGGCGCGACCTCCTCGCCTGCTATGCGCCTCTTGTAACGGTCAATCACTTTGGGAAGGTCGTCGGGATGGATATAATCGGTAAAGGGGGTCTCAATGATCTCCTCAACGGTGTAACCGGTCATTTCCGTCAGACGCGGGTTGGCGTATTTCAGTAGGTTGTCCTGAACGATGACAATACTGTCATTTGCCCGCTCAACCACGTTGCGATAGTTCTCCTCGCTTTCCCGCAGCGACTTTTCCGCCTGCTTGCGCTCACGCAATTCCTTTTCCTGTCCCACTACAGCGTGCTGTAATTTTTTATTGAGTCGGTGTACATGAACCCCGAAGAGGGAAACTGAAACCGCGGCCACGAGAGCGCCCAAGTACCAGGGCCAATACTGCCGGAGTATATCCCGAAGTGTTACTTTGCCATAGTTTTTATAGGGACCAACGCGAAGCTCCTTCAGGCACTCATGCACGGACTGATAGTTGGAAGGGATGGTCCATCCGGCGCATCGGGCAGCTTTGGCGGCCGGGCTGTCCGGGGACACACTCAGCAAAGCGGCGGTGACATTTTCGGCGAGTTTGTCGGAGGTATGCCGGGCTTTGGCGAGTGGCCATTCCGGGTATAGCTGTGTGGAATGCAGGAAAGGAAAGTTATAAGGGCCTTCGCCCGAAGGCTTATGAGGGAATACCCGAAAATCATCGAGAGAAATTTTGCCTTCCACCGCCATTCGTTCGAGCGTAAAGGTGCTCACGGAGCCGGCGTCCACCTTGCCGTCCCGCACCGCATAGACCACTGCGTCCGTTGTACCGCCGAAGCTCAAATCGGCAAAATTGCGAACCGGATCTATGCCGTGCTGTTTCAGTTCCCTCCATATCGCAAAGACTTCTTCGTTTGGAGCCATAAAAGTTTTGCCCTTAAGGTCACTCAGGCGCTCAAGGTCCTTACGGTCGGCTCTACGGAAGATCACGCCGCCGTATTTTGTGTATACACCGTCCAGTTGCCGGTTTTTCAGGGTGGCGATGCGGCTTGCGCCGTGAAGCAATTCCAGTTCCACGTAGAAATAAGGATTGGCCAGGACAAAATCCACCGCTTCCAGCTTGACCATCGGATAGATTTCGTTAAAATCGAGCGGGACAATCGTGAAGGCATAGCCGGGGATCTCCCGCGTCAGATACTCGGCCGTTGGTCCCCACTTCTCCATGCACCGTTCGGGACCGCGTTTTGCCAGCACGCCGATCCGAACGGACTGGGCGGCCTCGCCGAAGGTCGGCCCAGGGAGAAGGAGGAATACGACCCATGTTAGTATGATCCTGGAAATAGCGCGAAATGGCATAATCCGCATAGTTTTTTCTCCTGATGACTTTTCTTACCGTGACCTCGGGGGCGGACTCCACCGCCGTCCTTTTTGATATTGCACGGTATTGGAGATCCCGGCATCCCCGGAAGTGGGCGAGGGGGACGCGGAGCGTCCGGTTATGCGTTCCCACGCAGAGCGTGGGAACGAGAAGAATACTTATCCATCCGTTCTTGATTTTGGGTGGTGGGGAAGGGCATTGCTCATTGCTCATTGCTCATTATTCATTGGTCCGTCCATCCGGGTTTCGACAGATAGGCTTTTACCCGCTCCATCTCCTGTTCGAGTCTTTGATAGACGGGTAATGCGCCGTCCAGTCGGGATTCCCGTCCTCTCGTTTCGAGTTCGTAGGCCAAGTCGTAGGCCATCCCGGCTCCGAAGTTGCCCACCGCCCCCTTGAGGCTGTGCGCCCTCTGCTCGATCTGTTCGGGATCGCTGTTTTCGAGCGATTCCAGGAGTTCCTCAAGCTGGCGCGCGCTGTCCTCCACGAAGTTCTCCGCCAATTCCTTCATCAGTTCTTTGTCCCCATCCACCGC
>JAUWMS010000476.1 GCA_030613045.1 Candidatus Latescibacterota bacterium
GGCGGGAACGACGCCCCTATTTCAGCATAGGTTCCAGCACGCCTTTGATGTAATTCAGTTTGGCATCCTGCACTTCGATGGAGCGACACCGCTCTCCCGGAATTTCTAAGTTGAACAGGCCCGCGTAGCCGATCTCTCTCAGGGCGCCGATCACGGCAAGCCAGTCAATGTTCCCACAAAAGGGCATCCTGTGCTGATCTCCGGAGCCGTCGTTGTCCGAGATGTGCGTGGCATAAAGCCGGTCGCCGCACGCCCGGATTTCTTCGGGAAGGTCCGACTTCATCATGTTGGCGTGGCTGGTATCAAAGCAGATACCCAGTGCCTCGGATCCCACCCGATCCATGATCTCCTGAAGCTCGAAGATGTACCCTCCGAGACTTCTCCTTCCTCCTTCGCCGGTGCCTCCCATATTCTCCACACACACCCGAATTCCCCACTTCTCGGCCCGCTCACACAGCCGCTTGAACGCCTCCACATTGAGGCGCACGATCTCCTCCCGCTCTTTCCCCGAGCCATAGCCTTGCCTCCCTCCCGGATGGATGACCGCACAAGGGATGTCGAGCGCGTAGGCGATCTCTAAGCATCGGAGCGCAGTATCCACCTCCTCTGCCCGTCGGACCGAATCGAAGGGCGCGACGTTCAGGTCAATTTTGGTATGAAGCTGCCATGCCTTCATGCCCTCCTTTTCAAAAATCGCCTTCACCTTGTCCAGATGTTTCCGGCCGTCGGTATCCTGCAACGCCTCCAGGATGTGTTCCGTGGAAAGCTCCACGTCCTTCCAGCCGAGCCTGCTGAGCCGTCTCAGCACGTCCTCTAAGCTGAGATTTGGGTACAAATAATAGGCGGTCCATATTCCAAGTCGCATGCTTCCCTCCTCCCGTTGCGTTCAATTTCACCGCAGAGGCTGGGACGGGTGATTGGTGACTGGGGGTATTTACAAATTACGAGGGGCTCCCCACCAATCACCAATCACCTATTTTCCCCGATACGTCCCTTTTACAAAACGATAGATGTCCTCGTACAATCCACGCAACTCGGGATCGGCATGCTCGTACAGCCACTGAGGACCTTTGCCGCCATCATACCAAGCGCAGGCCGCCTCTTTCATAAATCCGAATTCCACGCCGCCGTTCAGATAATCCCGAAAACGACTTCGGTACATCGCGTCCTCTATACTTTTGTCGAACTCCATCTCGATGCCCGCATAATTCTCCCGGGCCGCTTCGGCCGCTTCCGCCACGCTGTTGGGCAGGGCCTTGTAGAACAGATGATTCGGCTGCAGGAAGGCGCAATCGAAATAGTAATTCTGGTAGTTGCCCAACTGATGGATATTGTATGTGCTGAAGAACGGAACCCAGAAAAGCTTGGTGCCCTTTGCCCGAACGAATTTCGATAGCTCCTTCAAAAGCCAATGATCATCTACGTCGAAGCTTCGATGGAGCGTCTCGTAATACCAGTAGAATCCCAGGAAGTTGACGTGTTGATAATGGCGCGCTGTGACCTTCTCCAACGCCTGCTCCACAAACCATTCGACCGCATCTAACCGCTGCTGCGTGGCGGCCACGAGATCCTGCTTGAGAATGGAGAAATTGAGCCGCTTCCCCTCTTCGGAAAGTTTCCCGAAACACGCCTGATTGTGGCAGGGATAGGGAATGGTGATCACCACATTGACCTTCCGGCCGCTCGGACCCAGCTTCGCCTCAGCCTCTTCCACATACCGGTCCAGCCCACCGCGCATCGTGTCTTCGCCAAAATAGTTGTCCAGCAGCCACGCCCAATCGTCCTTCCGTGCGGGATTGCTCGTCGGCACGATGAAATAGTCGCCTTCGCTGGAGCGGGTTGTGCCGAGATTCTCCCCCGGATAAAAGGAATTCCCGGAGCGCAGCGCGGACGCCATAAACAGAAAACTGTCGAAGAACCAATCGTCCGGCTCGCCTCCTTGATTTAGATGCATGACCGAAAACCTGAAATCCTCCGGAGACCAATCCTTCGGCTTTCCGGAATAGGCGAGAATCATGTGCCGAAGCCCGCCATATTCGGACAGACCCTGCGGGAAATAGCCGGTCTTGCCATGCGTTGCGCTCATCGTGCAGACCTCCTGTGGTTAAGGCATTCACGATGGACCATTCACCATTCACCGTTATAATTCAACCGTAAAAAATTTGATTATTTGAAAGATTTCTCTTTTTGTGTTCAAATCGGCTCTCAGAAACTTTTGCGAATCAATCAATTATGTTTTTCTCTGCCTCTACCTATACCTTTGCCTGCTTTTTTCTCTGCCCTCTCTGCGACTCCGCAGTGAGATGGGTTCGCAGATCCAACCCATATCCCCTCCACGTCCCCCAGGACAATCCGCCCGTTCGTGGAATACGCCTTCACCTCACCGGCTCCTCCACCTCCACACGTCCATTCGTGGTATGCAGATCCATCTTCCGCACCACGCTCATCTTTCCGCTCACGCCCCCACCGAACAGCGTACTCCAGAATCCCCCGGACCGCCGCTTCGGATAGATGGTCTTAATCCGCACCACGCTCGCCCTTCCCGCCGCGACCTGAACATCACGGTTCGGGATCAAACTCCACCCTCATACACCAAACCGTGCGGTTTAGCGCACGGCAAAGTGTTGATCATCAGTCATCAGGCATTAGGGGGCACTCATGACCAATGCCCAATCCCCCCTCTACATCACCCCGATATAAATGTAATTATCCGACGTCTTAGTGAAAAAGTCAATAATCATCCACATCCCCGCGCAACTGATTTGCCCCAGAATCAACCCTAAAAAAAACGGCTTCAGGGACCGATAAAGCTTGACACCCCCGTATTTCAGAATCACTGCCTTGAACAGCCAGCCCAACAAAATACTAAACCACACCCACTCCATCACCCACGTATCCCCGATAGGAAACCCAAGATAATGGATCGGCCACCACAGAAACCGATGGCGCGCCCACATCAAAGAACCCATCACCACTGCGCCGATGCCCGTAAACTCCCACCGGGGCCACATAATCCCCCCGGTCACCGGATTGTTCAGCTTATCCGCCACGAAA
>JAUWMS010000076.1 GCA_030613045.1 Candidatus Latescibacterota bacterium
TCAAGGGGAAAATATAGTATGGGGCACTACAAACAGGCCCAAATATATCGTATCAGTATTATCAATTACTTACGGACCAAAAAACACTCAAAAAAGCAATTCCTTCCCAATTCTAAACTAAATATGGTAAACTTGGGTTAAAGACACTCGCAAACGCAAAGGCTGGATTGGCACAGCATCCTTAGACGACATTCAACTAGAGGTTGCTGGGATCAACCATATCGAACACGACATGAAGAAGGCGGAGGACGAGAATGCGTGAAGAACTGAATGCGTTCCTTACCCAAATCCCTGACTGGCAGCACACGTCGGCGGGTGAACTGGTACCCTTTTTTGTGTACTTTCTGACCGTGGTACGCGAACAGGAAGCGGCATCAGTTGCACAAGTGGGAGAATGCTTTGATCTTGTCCGCCTGAAGAAGTACTCAAACATTCCGGCCTACCTCACTCGGAACTCTACTCGAAAGAAGGGAAAACACCCAGTCTTCATCAAAACGTCTTCTGGCTACCAACTTGAACGAGTACACGAGGAAGAACTTAGAAAGACATTGCAGTCGGGGCCTGCACGCACAGAAGCCACGCACGCGTTAAACGATCTGCTTGCCCAGTTAGTAGATCAAGATGAGAAGACCTTTCTGCAAGAAGCTATTGGTTGCTATGCAATCGATGCGCTGCGCGCGGCAATTGTGATGGTATGGATTCTGACTGTCCACCATCTGTACAAATACATCCTCAAACACAAGTTGCCAGCGTTCAACATTGCTCTTGCCAAGGTTAAAGATAAGCGAGTCAAGATCCAGAAGGTGACGTGCGTCGATGATTTCTCAGAGATTCCCGAGTCCATCTTCATCCAGGTGTCTCGATCTGCCAAAGTGATCTCAAACGATGTCCGAAAGATTCTGGATGTCAAACTAGGGATCAGAAATTCGTACGCACACCCATCGGCAGTAATCATTTCCCAAGTTAAGACAACGGACTTCATAATTGATCTGACCCAGAATGTGATTGTGAAGTACAAGGTTTAGGAGCAGCAATGCAACCCAACCAAGGCATCCAGCGTTCGCGGTAATCCGCGCGGCTGATTTCAGCGTCAGGCATCCCCGGAGAATGCCAAAGCGCTTGCTCAAGCCCAAAGGACGCGATCAATCTCCATCACAGCTCAAAAGGACGTTATGCCCCAAAAATCTTCCTCTTGCATGTTTCAGCAGGCAAGGCCTTATACCAACATAGTTGGTGATATCACCATTATTAGTGGTTAGAGGACCAACATGTCTAATAATTTGGGGGTTGGTTCGGGATTTTGTAATCCCGAATCCACTTGAAAGCTGTCTAATTTAGACGGCACAGAGTGCGGCATTCGCCCTTTTCATCAGGCAGTCTAATTCATGTTGGCTGAGATTTCGTTTGTGATGGTCAGAAAGGAGGAAGAATGAAAGTACTTCGACATATTGGTTCAGTGGCGTTCGTGCTCGGACTTTTTACCGCGGTATTTGCCGGGATACCATGGTCGGTAATGGTTTCCGATGCTCCGGTCGTGCCCTGGTGGCTGAAGATAGCGGTTTTCTGCCTTTTGGGGGGTATCCTTTTGGTGCTGGCGACAGTAGCCATAGAACAAAAGGCACACACGTCATCCGTTGAAGAGCCGCTCGCTATCGAGTCTGATCGCACGGTTCTGCTGTTGAACTCCGATAACCTGCCCGGTCGGGAAATCACTGAGATTCTCGGTCTGGTCCAGGGACACACGGTATTTGCCATATGGCTTGGCAAAGACCTATCCGCCATGATCAGGCTGATTCTTGGTGGTGAATTGACTGAATACACGGAGATGATGGGGAGCGCTCGGTCAATCGCTACCAGGAGGATGACAGCTAAGGCGGCTGAAATGGGAGCCGATGCAGTCATCAATGTTCGCTATATGACTACGAGTGTTGTTGGCAGTGCAGCTGAATTGTTAGTGTACGGAACAGCCGTTAAGCTCAGCTAACAAGGCGCTTGCATCCGACAGCTAACCGCTGCGCCTGAAGAGCGACGGTTGGGCGATTGAGAGAGGATGAAAATCGTATGAATCTACTAGCGGATTGCGCCGGCAAAACGCTCGCAAACGACCTGAAATGGCTCAATGAGCCACCGGAATGGGAGGTCAACGACGCGGGGCTGAGGATCGTGCCGCGGGCGCCGAGCGATTTCTTCCGGCCATACGGCGGGCCGCCGAACGACAACTGCTGTCTTCTCTACAAGGAAGTAGCCGGCGATTTCACGGCCGTAACACACGTGGCGGCCGACCTTGTTGACTTTGGCGATGCCGCGGCCCTGACCGTGCGTGCAAGTGAAACGCAGTGGGCCAAGCTCTGCCTGGAGCGTAGTCCGATCGGTGAGGTATCGGTGGTTTCCGTTGTGACAAACCCGTGGTCCGATGACAGCAACAGTGAGATAGTGACGTCCTCCGAGTGTTATCTACGGCTGACACGGAAAGGCAACGTGTTCGGAATGCATTACGGTCTGGAGGGAGGAAAGTGGCGGTTCGTCCGCACATTCGCACTCGAGATTCCTCCTACAGTCATGGTCGGCATTCATGCTCAAGCACCCTTCACTCCCGGTTGCCGGGTGGTTTTCCGGTCTCTGACCCTCTCTCCGGAGCCGGTTGCTGATCTCCGATCCGGCGATTAATTGCAGATTAACTCTTGGTTCGGGATTTTGGTATCGCGAACCGACTCGGAACTATGGATGCCACAAGGCTGAAAATGAAGGACGAGTATGAGCCACTTGCAGAAGTCATAACGTAGCAGTCATTTCGAAAGGGTTGGTAGGTCAGACATTCTTGTCTGACCTTGTCTAACTTGTCTGACCATAAAACTGAACAGACAGGAATGTCTGTTCTACCAAGCTCTTGCAAGAAATTTATCCGATAGAATTGCTTCGACTCATGAGGGAAAAAGTTTTTGATTTTCCCTACAATAATAAAACCATTTTACCAAGGTGAACGAAGCGGCGCCAAGTCGTTTTTCGGACTTTTGCACGAGCCTCGTATGCTATGCTTTGCTTGCTAAGCTCGGGGAATGCATCCGGTCTTCACGGTGGGCAAGAAGGATACTCGCCAATCTGATAGCTATGCTGTACGCTCTGTATCATAGAGAGCGCGTGAAAACGAGAATCAAGGTAACCCGGGATATGAACAGAAAATCAGATACGAGCAAAGTGCGCAAAATGCCGGGCCAGGTGCACGATTCATGTAAATCGTTGCTTCTGGCGATGGTGGGCTTCGACACGGTTAACACAAATATATCGGGCAAACCCGACGCCGAGTTGGCACTGTCGCAATATCTCGAATCGCAGGCCAATGCAATGGGGTTAACCACACGGCGACTTCCTGTGAGCGGGGAGGGTTTCAATCTGTTAGTGAGCCATCGCGTGTCTGACGAAGCGCCCTGGCTTCTGTTTGAGAGCCATCTCGATACGGTAAGCGTGGAGGGGATGACGGTTGATCCGTTCGCCGGGCAGGTCAGGGCCGGACGTATGTATGGACGAGGGGCGTGCGATACCAAAGGGAGCGGCGCGGCGATATTGTGGGCGTTGAGACGATATGCGGAAGGATCGCCCCAACCCAACAATGTCGCCATCGTCTATACGCTCGATGAGGAGATCGGAAAGACGGGCGCGCGCACGTTTGTGAAGACGCATCTGCCTGCACTGGGCTGGAAGCCCGTGGGTGTGATCGTGGGGGAGCCGACCGAACTCAGGCTGGTTGTCGCGCATAACGGGGTGGTGCGCTGGCGAATCGAGACGCAGGGCATTGCCACACATTCTTCCGATCCCGGCGGAGGCCGGTCCGCCATCAGCATGATGGTCAAGGTTATCCGGGCGTTAGAATCGCGTTATATCCCAATGCTCAACACCTCACATCCTCTGACCGGCAGGGCGCAGTGCAGCATCAACGTGATCCATGGAGGGACGCAGATCAACGTCATCCCGGAACACTGCGAGATCCACGTGGATCGGCGCATCGTGCCGGGGGAAGACCCGCAGCAGGTACTACCCGCTGTGGAAAGAGTGCTCGCCGAGCTGCGGGGTGTGCACGAGGGACTGAACGTGTCGCAGGACCAACCTGACATTGATGATCCGCCGCTCGATCCCAGTGGAGGGGAAGCCTTCGCGGCGTTTGTCCGGCGTGTTCTGGAGCGGATGGAACTTCCTTCCGATCTAACAGGAGTGGGCTACGGTACCGACGCCAGCAGCTTTGGCTATGCTGACGTGCCGGCAGTGGTGCTCGGGCCGGGCAGCATCGCTCAGGGGCATACCTGTGACGAATGGATCGATCTGGAGCAGCTTCGCCGGAGCGTGGATGTATATCTCCACTTGATGTGTTCCCCTATTGAGGCGGGAAAGGGGGAAGAGCAATGAGTGTCAATCGGTTTGAACCCGTTCGGATCGGCGTGGTGGGGTTGGGCAATTTTGGACGATTGCATGTGAGGAGACTTGCCGGATTGGCGGAAGCAGCGCTGGTAGCGGGTGTCTCCAGGGGGCAGGAGAGGCTCGACCTTATGGCCGATCAACTGTCTCAGGTTCGGGGGATACAAGCGGTGCCCGGTTGGCTTGATCTGGACAAGGCGATTAGTGAATCGGATGCGGAAGCTTGGGTCGTTGTCAGCTCTACGGCATCGCATGTATCGGTGACCCGGACGTTACTCGCTGCAGGCTACCCTGTCTTGTTAGAGAAACCCATCGCGGACAATTTGGCCGATGCGCATAGCCTTTCGCCGCTGGTCAAGCCCGATTCGAGTAATCTCATGCTTGGCCACATTCTGTTGTTTAGCAGCGAGTTCCTGCAACTGAGGGATGAAGCGCGTCAGCGCGGACCCATCGTGTACATCAACTGTGTGCGACATCGGTCGGCACGCATCTTGAAGAAGTTTCCATGGGAAAGCCCGTTTCATCTGACCATGGTCCACGATCTGTATTCCGCATTGGTGCTGGTTGATCGGGCCGAACCGATTCATTTCAGCGCCCAGATACACCGGACGGACAGCGGCGCGTGTGACCTGGCCCTGGCGCAACTGCAATGGGAAAACGGCCGCGTCGCATCGTTTGCGGCCTCGTTCCTCACACCCGAGGGCATGGCCGGCGAGGGATTCGACCGAACGGAAGTTTTCGGCAAGGGCTGGATGGCTCGTATGCGTCCGAACCCCCGGCCTATCGAGGTGTGGGACGATCAAGCCCATTGGCCAATGGGCTTGGAAATCCGGGGAGACCCAGGTGCTCCGACCGGCATGCTTGCCGAAGAACTCCGCTGTTTCTGCCGCGTGGTGCGGGGTCTCCAGCGCGTGCCCGTGGGAGCGACTTACGCCGATGGCATGCAGGTGCAGCGATGGTTGGATAAGCTTGAATCATGCGCCGATCTCCGTTGAAGCGCCCAAGGGAGGCATTGAAGCATGACGGAACGAGCCGATGCGCACATTCATCTGTTCGAGGGAGGGTATCAGGGCGAATCCTTTGTCGGACGGCCGGGCGTAGAGATCGACGAGGCGGCGTGCTATGCATCCCTGGCAAAGGACCATCACGTTCAGGCCGCGCTCGTGGTGGGATACTCGGCCGAGCCTTGGGCGGCAGCCAATCACCATTTCCTGACTCGCATGGCCGCCCAACACGATTGGATTCGGCCAGTAACGTATGTGGAGCCGGTCGAGCCTCCTACCATCGAGGCGCTGGAGCGGTTCAAAACGCAGGGGTTTATTGGCTTGAGCCTGTATATTTTCGGACAGGACAAGGTCAGTGCGTTGCTGCGCATACCCAACGAGCTCTGGTCCTGGTTGACGAAGCAACGATGGCTGGTCAGCGTGAACTCTCGTGGTGGAGACTGGTCGGCGTGGTTGAGGATTCTGCAGCGACACGGTGACCTGCGCCTGATCGTGTCGCACTTGGGGCTGCCTCCGAGGGTCAGCGAATCTCCTCCCGTGCGTGAAGCACGCCGGGCTATGGCTGACGTGCTGGCGTTGGCCGAGTTCCCGGAGGTGCGGGTGAAGCTGAGCGGATTCTATGCGTTGACCGATCCCGGTCATGACTATCCGCACCGGGCAGCCTGGCCCTATGTCGAAGCCCTACTGGGCACGTATAGCGTTGAGCGCCTGCTTTGGGCATCGGACTTCTCTCCCTGTCTGGATTGGGTCACCTTTCCGCAGACCTTCGACCTGTTTTCCAGGATGCCCTTTCTGAGCAACGCGGATCGCTCGCGCATCGAGGGGGGAAATCTGCTGGGCCTGTTGGGTCAGGTGAGGATATAGTGCGTTCGGGACCGGTCGGACATCGGCCGGCATCCGAGCAGGATGTGATCTACGGAGGATGCTTCACCCACACAACCGGCAGTGGTCACCGGCACGAAGATGCAGCTTACCGGACTGCAAATGTGGGGCGACATTAGTATAATGATATGGTGTACCCCAAAAACTGGACAATGATCTAAGGAGGATTGAGGACGATTTTGAGGAACAGGAACCGTGAAATATTGGTGAGAGTTATGTCCGGTTTCGAAAGGGGGTATATATATGATGAGTTTACGCAAGCGTACTTGGAACTATCGATGCCACAAGGCTGAAGATGCGGCTGAGGGGAAGGTCAATCAAGAGGCCCTGACTCACTATCGAGTCAGGGCCTTTTCCCCCGGCCAAAAAAATCACCCATCCTGTGTCCTTCCACGGATACAAGCTGCGCGTCACGCCCCCGCAAAATGATCGTACCCGGACCGTTCGAGCCGCGTCTCCTTCCCAGCCGTGCTGAGATAAACTCCCTCCCCTTCCCGAATCTCTCCAACCAAACTTCCCGGCGCCTTCTCCGCGTAATTCTCCGGAACCGTATAGACCAGCTCGAAATCCTCTCCGCCGAAAAGCGCAAAGTCCAGCGCATCCGCGGAGACCGCTTCGGCGGCCTTACGCACTTCGTCCAAAATGGGAACCTGCTCCGCATAGAGCACGGCGCCGCATCCGCTGGCCCGGCAGATATTCTTCACCTCCGAGGCCAGCCCGTCGCTCACATCCTCCATCGCGTGGGCATAGGGCGCAACCTCGTGGGAAATGTCCATCCGCGCCGAGGGTTCGGTGTGCCGTCTTTTGACCGCCTCAAAACCGGCGACTCCTTTCAGGAAAAGCATCAGCCCGGCGGTGGAGGCTCCGAGCGGACCGGACACGAAGATGCGGTCCCCGGGGCGGGCATGGCTCCGAAGGCAGAGGCGATCCTCCTGCGCGGTTCCGATGAGCGTGACGTTGATGACCATCCTCGCTCCGTGAGTGGTATCGCCCCCG
Source organism: Candidatus Latescibacterota bacterium (assembly GCA_030613045.1). Classification (GTDB taxonomy): domain Bacteria; phylum Latescibacterota; class 4484-107; order 4484-107; family 4484-107; genus 4484-107. The sequence continues at coordinate 7,290 of JAUWMS010000076.1, forward strand.
ATGACGTCGAATCCGTACCGATCCGCCACCTCGTAGATCCCTTCGTACATCCCGTCCACGAGTTCCACCTCGGTCTCCTCGGTCAGCGCGAGGGAGATCAGGGCATAGCGGGGTTCTCCGCCCATCGCGGCAATATCGGACACGTTGCTCTCCATCGCCTTGATGCCGATCTGCCGGGGCGTGAAATACCGAAGGGCGAAGTGATCGCCCTCCACGAGCATATCCGTGGTGATGATCTGAAATCCCTCCGCGGTTCGGATCACCGCCGCATCGTCGCCGATCCCGCAAAGCACGTCCGGATTCCGCGCCGGACGGGCTATGCGCTCGATGAGCTTGAACTCCCCACCGAGATCGCTGATTTTCATAAAACTTTCTCCTTCTTCTCACCGCAAAGACGCAAAGAACGCAGAGAACTTCACACCCTGGGTTTTGGTTTTCTTTGCGCACTCTGCATCTTTGTGGTGCGGATCCCAAGAAATGAAATCCAGTCCCGCACGCTTTCCCTCACATCCTCCTGCGTCACGATGGCGGAGATCGCGCAGACCGCGTCGGCTCCGGCTTCGAGGACCTGTGAGGCATTCTCTTTGCTGATGCCGGCGATGCCCACGATGGGAACCTCGACCTGCGCGCGGATCTCCCGAAGTCCCTCCAGTCCGATTGGAACGCCCGCGTCGGCCTTGGTGCTCGTGGCGAAGATCGGGCTGACGCCGATGTAGTCCGCGCCACCTTCGACGGCCTCCAGCGCCTCCCCCACATTGTGCACCGTGATCCCGATGAGTTTGTCCTGGCCCATCAGCCTCCGGGCGCTCTCCAACGGCATATCCTCCTGACCGAGGTGCACGCCGTCGGCATCCACGGACAGCGCCAGATCCACCCGGTCGTTGACGATGAACGTGGCCCCGGCGGCGCGGCAGAGCTTCTTAATCCGAAGGGCTTCCCGGATCTGATCCCGGAGCGAAAGCGCCTTCTCCCGGTACTGAACGATCCGCACGCCTCCCTCGAGCGCCGTACGGACATCCTCCACATTTCCTTTTCGGGATAGGGAGCGGTCCGTGAGGAAGTAAAGCCTGCTGAATTTATAGCCTTTCCACACGCATGCGGTCATCAAGTTTCCTTTCGTCGAGATGAAAAAT
>JAUWMS010000338.1 GCA_030613045.1 Candidatus Latescibacterota bacterium
CCAAGGGCAATCACAAGGATCGCCCTCACGACGACAACGGCCCAATGCCCTCCACCCGCACGCGGCCGGGTTCTCCCAACTTTCCCTGCCCCTGAAATTTTACGGGCAGAACCTGCTCCACGACCCCCCCATTGGTGAGGAGATGTCGGGATATTTGGGAGGTGGTGAACGAGGATGGGCCGCGGGCCAACGCCATATACAGGATCAGTTGGTCAGCGAGATAGGGATCAATCACCCCTTCTGTCTCGAGATAGGAGAACAACGCGTTTACGGCTTCGTCGGCTACCTTTTCGGCGCGCTTTCCCCGTGCCCCCAATCCGCTGAATCCGGCGACGAGGCGCTCGAATTCCAGCGACAGAAAGAAGAACGTCCCTGTGCCCGTGGAAGGGGCCTCGATGAGGGAGATGTCCGCTTCGAGGCCTTTTCCCCGAAGGCGTTTGAGGGCCTGATTGCGCTGTCGTTCCGCAATCGAGCGCGGGAGATTCGAGACCACGGACAGGCCGGTGATCGCCTTCAGAGTTCCCCGATCCTCTAACATGATGCCCTCCAACGAAGTCGTCGGAACGATTTCCGCGCGGACGATGCCGCCCCCCTGGGGATACCAGCCCCATCGTTCGGTGGCGATCCGGGCCTCGAAGCCCATCTTGCGGACCGTGGGCAGAAAGACCGCACTCAGATAGTCTATGGGAGGCGCCCAGCGCGCGTGGGTTCCGCCATTGAGCACAAGGGAGGATTTCTCCTCCGCGAAGCTCAGGGGAGGCGCGATGGTCTGGAAGATCATGCCGGTGGAGCCGGCGCTCGCCTTGATCCGGGCCACGTCGAATTCGTATTCCCCGGCTTGGATCTCTCCGGGATGAAACACGATCTTCCGGGAATTCAGTTCGGCGCCCTCCACCGCGCCTCCGCAGATCCGGGCGATGGCCTGAACGCCGGTCAGATGCTGGGGCATCAACCCCGGTTTTTTGCGTCCGGCACGGATTCGATCCACTTGAAGGGGCTGTCTCAAAATAACCGACAGGGCCAGACTTGTGCGCAGAATCTGGCCGCCTCCTTCTCCGTGCGATCCGTCTATACAGATCATCTGAGTTTTTCCTGACAAATTTTTTTACCGCGGAGCACGCTGAGATCGCCGAGAAAGTACGAAAGTGCGAAAGTGCGAAAGTGCGGACACCAAGGCGTCTCACCGTCATATTTTCTCATTTTCACTCCGCCTTTTCTCTGCGCCCTTTGCGATCTCTGCGGTAAAATTTCATGTTGTCCATCTTGTTCGATTATCGGTCAAGCCTTCTCCTCCCCCAATGAAATCCTGAAGGATGAATTCCCTCCCCCGGAACTCAGGCTTCAGCCTTTCATTGGGAGGTGAGAAAATGCGAACAGCAAGGCGTCTCACCATCTCACTTTCCCACTTTCACACTTTCGCACGTTCCCCCCGTCTATCGGACCATCTCCACCTCGAAAAGCACGCGCTCGCCTCGCACTTCAAACGGCACGGGTCGGTCCTCCACCAGCACCATCACCACCGATTTTGGAGGCGTTTGAACCTCCACGGTCAACGCCGGGCACCACGTCTTTGGCACCGGCTGTCCCGGTTCGATCCCGATGCAAAGTTCATTTCCCTCTCCATCTAATCGCACGATCCGACTGGTGTCCCGCATTAGAACATACGCGGCCCACTCGCCCTGCGTGCAATACCACACGTCCTCCATCCGGCCATACTCCGCGAGGAGGGATTCCAGTTCCTCCCAGGGGAGAGGATCCGCGTTGGAATCACACGTGCGCCTGCGCACATAGAAAAGTCCGCCCTTTCGCTCCCGCACCGCGATCCATTGCCGTACGATGTCCGCGCGCCCGTCGGGGCAGGGGAGTACGAACCGCTCCTTCCTCGCCGCTCCGAGCGCCATCACGCCATCAGCCGAACAGACCGACAGATAGCCCATGTTCGCCAGCGTGTCCGTATCCTCACGGACGATGGCCCCGATCCCGCCGAACGAAACCACGGGCCTGGTCAAAAAGGCATCCCAGAACGTTTTGCCTTCCGAGGCGTAGCGCGTCACGTCCTCCATCCGTCCGAACGATGCCCGGCATCCCACCTCCATGCCCCGCGCCTCGAGCTGGAGCATGCCGTCCGCCACAGCCGCCGCCGCTTTGCCTTCCATCTTGCAGGGAAAGAATAAGGTTCCCCGCCATCCAAACTGCTGCAGCAAACCGGCCAACTCCCATGCCTCCTCGCCTTTTACGTCCCCCCCGAAGCACACCGCGGTCCGCAGTCCCTTTGGAAATGCGGTGAATCGCACCGGGACCTTTGTCGCCTCCTTGCCTGCGGAAGGATCGAACAACACGCGCACGCGTACGCCCTCCGTATGCTCCACGAACTCAGGAAGGAATTCCCGGGTTCCCGCGCATCCCCCAAGCCAAAGCACTCCTGTCAGGAGAATGGGGAACAGCAAAGCCCACCGCAGAGGCGCAAAGAACGCAAAGAACTTCAAAGACAAAGATTGAGGTTGAGACCACCACACCCGCCCCTTCTCAACCTCAACCTTAACCTGCTTTTCCTTTGCGCCCTTCGCGTCTCTGCGGTGAGAGCTTTTTTTGAATTTTTGAAGGTTCATGTGATGCTCATCCTCCCACCGACGCATCGAGGTCATATCCCGACAAAAGCTCCCTCAGCCGCTCCATCCGCTCCTTCGGCGGCGCGGGCACCTCCTTCAATGGATACACGTCCTCGAGGCGTTCGTACTTCGATTCGGCCAGCCGATGATAGGGCAGAAGCTGCACCCGAATCCGATCTCCGTCGAGCGACGACAGATACCGTCCGGCAGCCTCGACATCCGCTTCTCCGTCGGTGTATCCCGGTACGATCGGCATCCGAATCATCAACGACGCGCCCGCACCGGAAAGCTTCTTCAGATTGTCCAGAATTCCCCGATTCGATACGCCCGTATAAGTTCGATGCCGCGCCTCATCCACGAGCTTCAGATCATAGAGAAAAAGATCGGTCACCTCCTGAAAACGCGCCAACACTTCCCATCGCACGTACCCCGACGTATCCAACGCAGTGTGAATGCCCGTCTCCTTCGCGCGTTTCATCAGCGAAAAAACAAAGGCCTCCTGCATCATCGGCTCGCCGCCGGAGACGGTCATCCCGCCGCCGGAATGTTCGTAGAAGGGCCGGTCCTTCTCCACCTCCGCCATCACGTCCTCAACGGTCACCTCGCGCCCGCACTTGATTGTGGCCTCCGCGTAGCAGACGTCCACGCACGCATAACAATGCCGACAGCGATCCCGGTCGTACGCCCGTTTCCCGTCCTCGATTCGCAGCGCCCCCGACGGACACGCTTCGAAACATTTTTCGCATCCGATGCAGCGCTGCTCGTAAAACAAAATCTCCGGCTCCCGCTTCCACGATTCCGGATTGTGACACCACGCGCACCGCAACGGACAGCCCTTCATAAACACCGTCGTCCGAATACCCGGGCCGTCATGCACGGCAAATTTTTTGATGTCGAAGATCAGGCCTGTTGGCAATGCCGCCTCCCCACTCCTTTTTTACCGCGGAGCACGCGGAGCGCGCAGAGAACAAAGGGCGATCACGAGGATCGCGCCCAATGATTTACGTTTCACGTTTCACGTTTTACGGGTTCTGTCCCCGTGGTGCCCTTTCCTGACAGTCACCTCTTTCTCACAACGCATAGATCTCCGCATCCGTCAACATCGCCATGCCCGCGTCCCGAAGGCGCGCCTCCGCTTCTGCCATCTGCGCTACTTCCACCACCAACACGGCCCGCTTTCGATCCTCGACCATAAACCCGTATGCGTCCTCCATATTGATCCCCGCCCGGCTGAGCACCTTCGCAATGGTATGCAATCCTCCGGGCTGGTCCTCCATCGGAATGGCGAGAATCTCCTTTTTTAGCGCGGAAATCCCTTTGCCGCGCAAGGCTTCGTACGCCGCATCCGGCCGATCCACTAACAGCTTGATCACGCCGAATCCCTCCGAGCTCGATACCGTAATCGCCCGGATATTCACCTGGGCCTCCGCCAACACGCCGGTCACGCGCTCGATACGGCCGGGTTTGTTCTCCGCAAATACTGAAATTTGATGCGCCATCGTATCCTCCCTGACTCCTGACTCCTGATCCCTGAATCCAGAATTTAGAAGACAGAGCGCCTATTCCCGACTTCTGGCTCCTGGCTTCTGACTTCTGACTTCTGCCTTTTTGCTCATTGCTCATTATTCATTGCTCTGCGATCCACCACCCGAACCGCTTTCCCCTG
>JAUWMS010000546.1 GCA_030613045.1 Candidatus Latescibacterota bacterium
GCGATACCCCGCACAAGAACCTGTTCCATCATAGCGTCCTCCCGTTTGATGATCGTCCCCGGCTGTTCGTTGAAACTCGAACGCACGTGAATCGTCACGTTGTATTTATTGGCGAACTCCACGGATTTCGCCTCCATCACCTTGGCTCCGGAACTCGCCAGTTCCAGCATCTCGTCGCTGGAGCTCGTATCCAGTTTTCGTGCATGGGGAACGAGACGGGGATCGGCGGTGAAGACCCCATCCACGTCCGTGTAAATCTCGCACAACTTCGCCTTCAGCCGATAGGCCAAGGCCACCGCGGTTCGATCCGATCCGCCCCGGCCCAGCGTGGTCACCTCCCGATCCAGACTCACGCCCTGGAAGCCTGCCACGATCACCACCTTCCCCTCCGCCAGTGCCGAGACGATCCGATCCCCCTTGATCTCCATAATCCGGGCCTTGCGGTGCGCGGTATCCGTGATAATCCCGCACTGCGATCCGGTCAGCGAAATCGCCTCACATCCCATCGCGTTGATCGCCATAGATAAAAGCGCCATCGAAATGCGCTCCCCGGAGGAGAGGAGCATATCCATCTCCCGGTTGCTGGGACGATCGGCAATCTCCTCCGCCAAAGCGACTAAGCTATCCGTCGTTTTTCCCATGGCACTGACCACCACCACCAGATTGTGACCAGCCCGACGCGCGGTCACCACCCGTTTTGCCACGCGCTGAATCAGGGCCGGCGTGGCCACCGAACTTCCTCCATATTTTTGAACGATCAAGCTCATAGAAAAGCCTCCAAAGCTGGTGAAACGTAGAAAAAAAATATGAAGCAAGCAGCGAGAAAGACTCCTCCTTCCAGGGATCTCTCCGCGCTGCATTGCGTGAAAATATAGTTAAATGCAGCAGTAAAGGCAAGTGTTTTTTTCGGGCACGAAAAAGCCGTCCCGACACGATTCAGGGCGGCTTCGTTTGTCTCTCCGGTGAGTCCGCTGTTCGTTGGATCATACGTCCGATCCACGCTCCGGATGTCTCTTGGGGCTTCACAGTCCGATTCGGGACGGAAACTCCGGCGTTCCCCGGATGCCGGGGTTCAGCCGAAAGAGCGCGCCCGCGCCCGAACCTTCCGTCTCTTTGTTCGTGCCGCCCGCTGTCGTGACGTAGGTATCCGTGTAGTCTTTTCCTCCGAACGTCACGCAGGAAACCTTTCGGGCCGGGAAAGAAATACGGCGGTCCTCCGTGCCATCGGGCGCATACCGGACGAGACAGCCTCCGTCCCAGCGGCCGGACCACACGTAGCCTGCTGCGTCCACCGTCATCCCGTCGGGAACGCCTTCGTCTTCGGGCGTCCGGACAAAACCACGCTGGTTGGCGATCGCGCCGGTGTCCTGATCGTAGTCGAACAGATAGATTTCCTGCTTGGAGGAATCCGTGTAATACAGGCGCTTCCGGTCGGGGGAGAAACCCATCCCGTTGGAGCAACCGATGCCGTCCAGCACTTTGGTCAAGGCGCCATCGCGATCGAGGCGATACAGCCCTCCGAGACGATTCTTGGTGGGCATCGTACCGCAAAACACCCGACCCGCCGGATCCGCGATCACGTCGTTGAACCGGGACTCGCGCTCATCGGGGATCTCACCTATCACCGTACTCAGCGCGCCCTCCCGCCAGATTTTGACAGCTCCTCTGGCCATAAAGAGGAGCAGCGCTCCGTCGGCTTGAATGGTGAATCCCCCGATCTGTTCGCCTTCGTGCACCTGTTCGTGCGTGCCGTCGGAGGGGGTATAGCGGAACAGCCGGCCGGTGGGAATATCCACCCAGTAGAGCCGTTTCTCGCCGGGATGCCACAAAGGGCCTTCGCCGCACTCACATGCGTAATCAGCGATCAATTCAGGTTTCATGCGTATTCTCCGTGTTAAAAATTTCCCTCTTGCTCTTGTTATGTTGCTCCTCGGGTATTCAGAAGTCAGCATTCAGGAGACTGCCCCCGTTGCGCGAGCGTTCTTCTTCTGGCTCCTGACACAAACCTACAAAACCATTTCAAAAATTACAAATGCACCAAATTTCCTTTTCCATCGAACCGCAGTTCCTCCGGCTTTGTCAGCACGTCCAGATTCGCGCGTCCCTCCATCTCCGGGATAAAGGCCTCCGACGCC
>JAUWMS010000558.1 GCA_030613045.1 Candidatus Latescibacterota bacterium
CGGGGAAACGTCTTTCCTTCTCCTTCCTCTTCTACGACTACTTCGGTCAACGCCACCACGTACTGCCCATCTGCATCCGTTATATCGCGGAACGTATGGCTCGGATCGGCCTCGTCTGTGAACGTGACCTGTGCTCCGCCGCCCGCCTGACCTTTCGTATCCGTCCCCGTGCCGGCTGCCAGCACCCCGCAAACCGGCGCACCGGAGACGATTATCGCTATGCTGCACAATGTCAACAGGATCTCGCGTCTCATCGTGCAGCCTCCTTTCGGTAATGGAAAAAACATCAGGGTTCAGGCCAGAAGGTTCAAAATAGGAGAACAACCTTCCGCAGGTTCCGCAACCTGCAGAAGGTTCAAAATTTAGGGGCCATAGGGCATATTAGCTAAAAGTCCTTTTGATAGCTCCCCAACTCGCTTTCTCGGCGGTCTTGGCAATCTTGCCGGAACCGATATACTCGGTCCACCGCACAATCTTCCAAATCGGTTTTCCGGTGTCCGAGTCCAGAATCGGCTCCCCGGTTTCCGGATCCTTCTGAATCCTCATCTTGAACTCAAAATCCGTCTGTATAAAAAAACCCTCCGTTCCCGCCTCATCCAACAGATACAGCGTCACCGGCCTCTGGAAGACTTCCCAGTTCTCGTCGGGATGCTCGTCCGAAATATCCGTGGCGTCCTCCGATGCGATGTTGACGTCATACTCGATCCAGTGCGCTCCTGTTTGCATCAACTCGTATTCGATCTTATCGAAATAGTTGAACACGCGTCCCACCAGCGTCACATCTTCCGTCTTATTCCACGCAAAATTTAGTGTGTCAATCTGCGACGGGGGAAAAAACAGATATTCATCGTCCAGCAGATATTCAAACAACTCGATGTCTTTCTGATTCATCGCATAGTACAGGTTCTCGAAAACATTTTCCGGTGACGTCAAGGGCGGAAATGTAAACGGAGGCCGGGCAGGATGTGGAAGGGGCTCATTCCAACTACCATTATTCCAGTCGCACCCTATGACCATGAATAGGCCGAAGCAGACCAGACTCAAGAACACAAAAAAACGGTTCATCGTGCTGCCTCCTCACGGTAATGAAAAAAAGAGCAACCTCCCGCAGGTTCCAAAACCTGCGGGAGGTTCAGAATAGTCCCCTGACCTCTGGCCTCTGGTTCTGGCCTCCGGTCTCCGGCCCCTAATCCCTGACCCCTGATCCCTGATCTTCCCCCTGAAATTCCCGAACAGCCGCCTCCACCTCGCCCACCGCCACTTCCGTATTTTTGCAAGGCCCCTCCGGGCGTTTGTTGGCAATCCCGATCACCGGGATCCGGGGAGCCACGTCCCGAATGCCGCTCACCAGATCCCGCTCGCAGGCAATGGCCACGATGCCCGTGGGCCTGACCCGTTCGATCACCTTGCGAGCCGCCGTGCCCCCGCCCACCGTAGCGACCTCACAGTGAGTTTGTTCCCCCAATTGGAGGAGCTGCTCCCGGACCGGCTTCCGAAGACATCGGGGCAACAAAATCAGCACGCTGTGTTCCGTCGGCTTGGACGCCGCCTGAGTCAGCGCGTTGTTAAACCGGATGATGGAGCTTCCCACGCGATCTTTGGAGAGACCCAGACGCTCCCCGATGGACAAGGCCACGGGCACCAAAAAACGCATCAGCGTCCACGCCTTCAAAGGAGGAGGAAGGAGATTGCGCCCCGTCGCAGCCGAACCAACGATCAGCCCGAAATAGAGCACGATCAGGCCGAGCACCCCGACGAATATCCTGCCCGCCACCATCGGAAGCCTCGGATCGAGCTGCGTCAGACGCGGCAGAATCAGATACCACAAGGCGGCAATCCCCGCCAAGCCCAACGCCATTCCCATGCTCGCAATCCCCACGAACAAGCCGC
>JAUWMS010000426.1 GCA_030613045.1 Candidatus Latescibacterota bacterium
AGTCCGACGACGGCGGCAAGCGACACCGCAGCCCACCGGAGAGCCTCGGTAAGCCAGCTATACGGCCTCAAGGCAGGCAACGCTCGAAAGATGCCCACCCAGAGCAGCAGATAGGGGCAAAAAACCGCGGCCGTGAAGGCCAGCCCGATCATCCAGATATCTCTCCGAGGACGCTTCTGAACCGCCAGAAAAGAAATGAGAAAAATCATGGTGGCGATGGCGCACGGGTTCACGCCATCCACCAATCCGGCGGTCAGAATGGCCAAAAAGGAGAAGCGCTCGAACCGGGATCGCAGTTCTTCATCTATACTCACTGGAACTTCCGATGGAACCTCCGGGGCGGGGCCCCATTCAGGAGATTGGAGATAGAATTCCACCAGAGACCGCGTGTTGTCGTAAATGGCGTCGAAACCCAAAAGAGCCGTATCCGGGAAAAAGAGCGCGGTGGGTTTGGATTCCGTGACGCCGTGCTTTTTTTCCAGGCGCACGAGAAGCTGAAAGCCTTCCTTCGTATCCACATCGTGCATCCGGATCTCCAATCGGTCTGGGTATTGGCTTTGCAAGGGGGATAAAACCTCGGCCTTGATTTCCGCACATTCGCCGCACGTGGAGGAGCCGAAAAAGTGGAGCACGAGTTTTGGATGCGTATCGGAGTCGGAATAAGCCATACCCGAAGCCATCGCCAATAGAAGCACGAGGAGAATGCATGGAACCTCCCGAAGATTGGCAACCCGCGGGAGGTTGCTTTCGGCACTCCGTCTCAACGCTCGATCCTCACCCTCTCTTCGGCTTCCGATCAGAATGGTTCCTCCTGTCGCGCTCTTACGATTTGAACCTCCGTCATACGCCCCTCTTTCACACTTTTTTAAGATACAAGAATTCCGTCCCAAAGTCAATCCTCAAATACACAAAATGGCCGGTTCCGGGTGATCGAGAAGGCGTTCATGTCTCCAAAGCCCGCCGAACCAGTTCCTCCATGTCCACGAACTGTTGCTTCCAGGCCTCCAGGCTGTATGGCGCGGGAGCAAACGGCGGCGCCTCCACGCACATCCCATGGCGATGGCCCAACCGCGCTGCTTGTCGGAAAAACGCATCCCAGTCCACCAACCCATGTCCCGGAGCGAGGTGGGAATCCCGATCCCCGGCATTGTCCGCGAGGTGAAACGCGACAAGACGCGGCGCCATCATCTCAAAGAAGGAACCGACTCCCTCCGGCCCACCCGCCATCTGCGCATGCCCCGTGTCGAGACAGAACCGGAGACTCGGATGATCGAACTCCTCGGCGAATCGCTCGAAATGCCTGAGCCGCGAACCGAAGCGTCCCCCAGCCAGGCCGGGAGGCATATTTTCCAGCGCGAAGAGGACTCCGTTAGACTCGGCCACCGGCAGAAGCTCCTTCAGACTCCGCCCGAGTTGGCGCAGAAAAGGATCGAATCCCTCCACATCCACGCTGCACCGATTCGTCGAAGGATGCTGAACGGCGACCCGCACCTTCAGCGCCGGCATTCGCTCTAACCAAAAGCGCGTTCGCTCCACGGCCCGGAGGCGCTCCGTCTCGTAAAAACAGGCCAGGTCATCCTGAGCGGTAAACGGCAGGTGGAACGAATCTATCCGAACACAGGCTTCCGCGTACCGTTGTTCCAAGGCCTCCAGATCCGGAACCTCTTTCTCCGTAATCTGAAAGGGATGCATCTCCACGGAATGGACTCCTGCCGCTTGACAGGCGGAAAGAACCGCCTCATGGTCGCTTTCCAGAACACAAGCATGAAGAGACCAAAACCAGGATCGGGGTTGTTGCGATGTCATTTCGATGCTCCTTTTGTGAGGTTGTCTTCGGATAAAATTCTTCTCTTATATCCACCACGAACTACACGAGATTTTCCACCACAAAATACACGAAATACGCGAAAAAAACCAAAAGCACGGCAATCTCTTGTCTGGGAGGTTGCTCTGCGTCCTTTTGCGTTCCCACACAGGAGCGTGGGAACGAGACGGGTACGAATTACGCCGCGCCAATCACTAATCACCACTCACCAATCATACACCCCATACTTATGAGCCGCCCGCACCATCGCGATGTAGTTCTCCGACTTGCACCCCGGATGGATCGAATTGGACGAGCTGATAATGTAACCGCCTTCCGGAGCCGCCTTCTCAATCGTCTCTTTGACCGCCTCTTCTACCTCTTCTTCCGTACCGAAAGGAAGCAAATTGCGGCAATCTATGTTTCCTAAGAGGCAAGCCCTTCCGGTCAGATGCGCTTTGACCTCCGCGATGTCCATACACTGAGGCTGAATCGGGTGGAAGCCATCGAAGCCGACCTCCACGAAATCGTCTAAGATAGGCCACACATTTCCATCCGAGTGCTTGACGATCTTAACTCCCTTTCGGTGCGCGTGCTCCACGAGTTCCCGGTGATACGGTTTGAGATACTCCCGGTAATGCGTGGGAGATATGATGAGGTTCTCTTCCCCCGCCAGATCTCCGGGCAGGATAATCACGTCCGCGCCAACCTCGACCGCCATAGAGATAGCCGCCATCCCGAAATCCGTGGCGACCCGGGCCATCTCGTGCGCCAACCCCGGATCCAGCGCGTAGTCCATCAGCAGATGCTGCATCCCTCCACGCCGACGCCAACTCACCTTGAAGGGATCGGTGATGCAGACGAAATGCGCCTTCTCCTTCCCCACCTGCTCGATGAGGTGCTGAACCCCTGCAAAATCCGACCGCTCGACCATGGAGGCCATGTCAAATCCCGCAAGGTCGGAGCGCTCCTTAATCGGCCCGTCTATGGGGAGCGGCTCGCCATGTTCGCTCAAACGATACATGGTGCCGAATTTATCCCGGCAGCGTCCCTCGCCGATGGACTCCATGCCAATGGAAAAATTGGAGCACGTCGCATCCAGCCCCAGTTCCTCGACCACGAGCGCGTATAGATCTAAAATCTCATCGCGCTCCTCGCCAAACTTATCTTCTCCGGCCTTCACCTCCACCGCCTCCGGCCTTAATATCTTGGCCAAATCCACAATTTTCGGCTCGTTGATGTACAACTCGAACACCGGAACCCGGTCGGGCAGCCGGACACTCAACGCGGTTAAAATCCGTTCTCTGGAATTCATGGCGATACTTCTCCTCGCTAAGAATTGAGTGCTGTGCTCTGCACGATCACAACTTAAGCTTTAGCCTTGGGACACGGAGCGTCAAATATGCGTTCACCCTCTCACGTTTCACGTTTCACGCTTCACGTGCCCACATCCACTCAAACCTCACCATCCGAATTTTCCCCAAGATAGAAGGAAATCCCCTTCATCAACTTCCGCTCCCGTTCCGCCGTCATGTCCCGTGGAATCTCTCGATAAATCTCGTAGATGTCCCCAAACCGCTCGCGGACGATGCGACAAAACTCCGAGGACGTCAATTGATCTCCTTCTTTCAAT
>JAUWMS010000389.1 GCA_030613045.1 Candidatus Latescibacterota bacterium
GCTTTGTCCCAAGCTCAATGACCTGGTTAAACGCCTTGTAAAACACTTCCCGACAATCGGGATAGCCAGAACTATCTTCCTCCACGGCTCCGATGAAAATTGGTTTCGCTCCGATGACCTCCGCCCAACTCGTGGCCACGGACAAAAGATTGGCGTTCCTGAAGGGCACATAAGACGTCGGAATGCCCTCCCGGTCCGAATCAGCAGGGGGCATCTCTATGCTCTCATCCGTCAAACTCGACCCCCCGATGGCCGCAAGATGCGGAAGCGCAACCACCAGCCGGGTCTGCACGTGGTAGTGCGAGGCGATATCGTCAAACGCCTTCAACTCCCGCCGCTGAGTCCGCTGGCCGTAGTTGACGTGGAGAAACGCCGGATCGTATCCCTCCTTTTCAGCAATAGCCGCGGTCACGCAACTGTCCATCCCCCCGCTGACCAACACCACGGCCAGCCCGCTTGTCCCCTTGCGCCTCTGTTCCCTCGTCTCCATCTTATACCCCTCGCCGTTTCGGACTCCATATAATTTTATGCCATTGCAGTTGAAAGCGTACATCGAGATGATCCTCCAGGATCCATTCCACGACGTCTCGGGCAGAAAGTGGACCGAAAACGGCGGAGAGCAGTACGGTGCATTGGAGCGGAAGTTGGTACCGCGCGATGACTTCTTTGGCCCATTGATAGTCCCGCTGATCCGAGAGCACAAATTTTATCTCGTCGCTTCTTCTCAGAAACTCCAGATTGGGCCAGAATACGCGGTCCGACATGCCGCTTCCGGGACACTTCACGTCTATGATCCGAATCACGCGCTCATCCACATCGGTCAGATCCAGACTCCCGTTCGTCTCCAACAGCACCCGATAGCCCTCGGAGAGCAGCGCCTCCATCAGCGCATAGACTTCCTCCTGGAGCATCGGTTCTCCCCCGGTGACCTCCACGAGGGGTCCCTTGGATTGCGGATTTCGGATTGCGGATTTCGGATTGAAAAAACCACCACCCACCACCCCAAAACCGCAGTCCGAATTCCGCCGATTATGGTGGCGCTTCACCTCGGCCATGATCTCTTCTATGGTCCTCTCCTGTCCTTCTTCATAAGCGTATTGGGTATCGCAATACAGGCATCGGAGATTACAGCCCGTCAGCCTCACAAATACACAGGGCCATCCCGCATACGTGGACTCGCCCTGAATGCTGTAGAATATCTCGTTCACTAACACGGCAAATTCTCCATGTTCCCCGGCAAAAGATGAAAATGTGAAAGTGAGACGGTGAGCCCCCTCTCACTTTCACATGGTCTCCGCGGTGTGATTTTCCATATACGTCACGGCCACGGTCGCGGACTCGGAGACCTGGACCGATCGGAGCGAAACACGCGCGCAGGCGAGCTTTGGCTTCAGCTCTTCGAAGAGGTGCCGGGCGATATGCTCGGACGTGGGATTGATCCGGTCGAACGGAGGAACCTCGTTTAAGTTTTGGTGATCCAATCGTTCCGTGGTCTCTTCGAGGATTGCTCTGAGCTTCCGGAAGTCCAAACCGATGCCCACCTCGTCGAGTTGGTCGCTGAGCACGCTGACTCTGATCTTCCAGTTATGCCCGTGTAGTCTGCTGCAACTCCCTTGGTACCCCCTCAGTTGATGGGCCGCGGAAAAGCTCGTTTCTACGGAAATTTCAAACATAGGTTTTCCTTTCTGGCAATTTGGGATAAAAAATTATTCTTTGTGATAATCCATGTAGTCTTTATCTTGCCCACCTACACGATCATTTTATCCTTGACAAACTTCTATTCAATTCTTATTTTAGATCGTTCCATCCGGATTTCTTCCTTTTCTTCCTTTCTGAGAAAAACCGTCCGACAACCGACATCACCGCAACGAGGAGCAGAAATATGAAAGTACGCAAAGCCGTCATCCCCGCCGCTGGTTTGGGCACCCGATTTTTGCCCGCCACGAAAGCCCTCCCCAAGGAGATGATCCCCATTGTAGATAAGCCCGCCATCCAGTATATTGTAGAGGAAATCGTGGATGCCGGGATCGAGGACATCCTGATCATCACGGGCCGGGGCAAACGCGCGGTAGAGGATCACTTCGACAAATCCATTGAGGTCAATCAACTCGCTGAGAAAAAAGGCGACGAAGCCCTGTTGGAGACCCTGGAGAAAATCGAAAAGCTGGCCGACATCCACTATCTCCGCCAGAAGGAAACCCTCGGCACCGGCCACGCGATCCTGAAAGCCAAAAACCACATCGGCAACGAACCCTTCGCGGTCCTTTACGGAGACGACATCGTCGAGTCCCGGATCCCCTGCATCGGACAACTGATGGCCCTGTACGACAAATACAATTGCTCCATGCTGGCCGTCCAGGAAGTCCCCGAAGAAAAAATTTCCAGCTACGGCATCGTCAGCGGGAAACGCATCAACGAGGTGTTCCTCATGGACGACCTGGTGGAGAAACCCCCCATAGACAAAGCCCCCTCGAACTTAGCATTCCTGGGGCGCATGATCCTCGAACCGGAGATCTTCGGCGTCCTGGAAAACATTCCCCGCTCAAAACGGGGAGAACTGGAACTGACCGACGGCATCACCGCCCTTGCCAAGACGAAGGCCGTCTATGCGTACCCCATCGTCGGCAAATGGCACACTGTAGGCGATCCCCTCTCCTATCTGAAGACCACCGTCGAAGTGGCCCTCGGACGAAAGGACATCGGCGCGGCGTTTGAAGCCTACCTGATCGAGTTAAGCCGCACGCTGGGTGCTGAGGCTTCTGAGTCCTCCGGGCGGAAGACGGACAAGAACGTAAAACGTATCGTGAAACGTAAAACGTGAAACGTGATCCCATTTTGGATTTTCACCACGGAGACACGGAGACGCGGAGAACCCCTGAAGAAGGGGGGGGAAGTGCTCTGTGTCTCCGTGTCTCCGTGGTGAGATTTTCTTCAATCCGCAATCCCAAATCCCCAATCCGCAATCACAGCATGCCCGCCGGATCCACGTCAATAGTCACGATCACCTGGCGGCTTTTCGCGTCCGCGCGTCCGGCACGATGCACCTCCATCGCAAGGGTTCGCAGCCGCTTTGAACCCTTCCCCCGCAGAAGCAGGTGCCAACGATAGTAATCCTTAATCCGGCTCATCGGCGCTTCCACCGGTCCCAATACCTCGATCCGCCCTCCGGCTTTCTTGCCAAGGGCGGCCCCATATTGTTCGGCCACCCACTGAGCCGCCTCCTCGCTCTTGCTTCGGAATAAAATTCGGACCAATTTCCCGAAGGGTGGGTACCCCAACTCCTCCCGATTCGCCAACTCCATTTTCGCATACCCCTCAAAATCGTGTTGCCGGGCAAAGCGGATCGCCTCATCGTCCGGATTATACGTCTGGATGATCACCCATCCGGGGCGATCTCCCCGGCCGGTGCGGCCCGCCACCTGCGTCAAAAGCTGAAACGTGCGTTCTCCGGCCCGGAAATCCGGGAGATTGAGCGCGGTATCCGCGGAGATCACCCCCACCAGCGTCACCTCCGCAAAATCCAGCCCCTTGGCCACCATCTGGGTGCCGAGCAGAATATCCGCCTCTCCCAGGCGAAACCGCTCCAACAACCGATAATGCGCCCCCTTTGTGCCCGTGGTGTCGCGATCCATACGCACAATCCGGACTTCGGGAAACATCGTTTCAAGCTCCGCCTCCACGCGCTCCGTTCCGGTTCCCCGGTATTTG
>JAUWMS010000205.1 GCA_030613045.1 Candidatus Latescibacterota bacterium
CGGGCAAAGGACGCCGATGAAAGTGCGGGAGGAAGCGCTTTTCAGAAGGGCGGAGATCACGTTTCTCCGGGGCAATTTTGAGGAGGCGATAAAAATCTCGGAAGCACTGATTCAAACCTTCCCGGAGGGACTGTTCGTGAATGATGCTCTGAAACTCGCGGTATTTGTGGAGGAGAATGGAGAGCCCGAAGAGGCATTGACGCTCTTCGCCCAGGCGCGGTTGCGGCGGAGACAGCGTAAGTTCGGGGAAGCCTCAACGCTCCTGAACCGCATAGCGAAGGCCTCCCCCACGGCGCAGGTGAGGGACGATGCGCTCTTTCTTTCCAGCACGCTGAGCATGGACAAAGGCGATTACCAGGAAGCCATCGCGCACTGTCGGGAGTTGATCTCGCGAATCCCGGACAGTCCCCTATCCCCCGAGGCTCGGCAGCGTATCGCGCAAATCTACGACGAATACTTGAGGGCACCCGCACACGCCCTTGCGGAATACGAACGCGTGCTCACCGACTATCCCGAAAGTCTTTTGGATGCTGACGTCCGAAGGCGAATCAGGAGGCTGAGGGAGAAAACCGAGAAAACCAATGTAAAATAGAAAATGCAAAATGCAAAGTGCAAAGCCCATCTCCTCACTCCCCCCTGCCGTGCGGTAAACCCCACGGTTCCGAGGGCGGATGCTGGGACCCCGAACCGTGACGTTTATGTCACGGTGGGAAGGGAAATAGCTAACGTGAAATCAACTATGAAAAAATTTATTCTTTTGGCGAGTATGTTGCTGCTGGCACTCGCGGCGGAAGCCCAAGCGGATCGGATTCTGATTCCGATGGATCTGAAGCAGACGGATCATCTGAAGGCATACGGCGTGGCGTATTGGGTGTTGGACCGGGAATTGGAGGTGGAATGGCTGCTGAATTACCGAGGCGGCTCGTTCCTGATGGAGGGCGTCGAGGTCATCGCGCGGGAGGCCCGGATCCGCGGCGTGTCCTATCAGGTGATCGGCGGCGCGGATGTAGCGCGGATCTATGCTCAGATGGAGCAGGAAAATATGGAGGTCGTCCGCTTAGAGAAGGCCCCGAAGGTGGCGGTGTACGTCCCTCCGACCGGGCAACCCTGGGACGATGCGGTACGGCTGGCGTTGGAATATGCGGAGATTCCGTATGAGACCCTGTGGGATCGGGAGGTGCTGGAGGGCCGGTTGGACGAATACGACTGGCTGCATCTGCATCACGAGGATTTCACCGGCCAGTACGGAAAATTCTACGCCCACTATCATAATGCGCCGTGGTATATCGAACAGCAGGCTCGGTTCGAAGAGATGGCGCACAGCTTAGGCTTCCGGAAGGTGTCGGAGGAGAAAAAAGCGGTGGCCCGGAAGATTCGGGAGTACGTGCTGAAAGGCGGTTTTTTGTTTGCGATGTGTTCGGCCACGGATACCATAGACATCGCGCTGGCCGCCCAAAATACCGACGTTGCCGCAAGCATCCACGACGGCGATCCGGCCGATCCGCGCGCGCAGGAAAAGTTGGACTATACGCCTTGCTTCGCATTCGAGAATTTCACCTTAGAGAAAAATCGGCTGCGGTACGAGTTCTCGGACATTGACATCCAGCCCGACCGGGGCTTCGGACGCGGCGCGGAGGCGGATTACTTCACCTTGTTCGAGTTTTCAGCCAAGTATGATCCGGTCCCGACGATGCTGACGCAGAATCACACCCCGGTGATCCACGGTTTTTTGGGACAGACCACGGCGTTCAAAAAAAGCCTCATCAAACGGGCGATTGTGATTATGGGGGAGGCGAAGGACGTGGAGGAGGTGAAATACCTCCACGGCAATTTGGGGAAAGGCACGTTCACCTTTTACGGCGGCCACGATCCGGAGGATTATCAGCACCGGGTGGGCGATCCGCCGACGAAATTGGAGTTGCACAAGAACTCGCCGGGGTATCGGCTGATTCTGAACAACGTGCTGTTTCCGGCCGCGGAGAAGAAGAAGCGGAAGACGTGAAGAAAACGTTGGGGCGCTCCAAGGAGAGCGCAAAAGTTCAAACCCTTTGTGAACATTGAGGTTTTGCTACGATACCCCACCCCCTCAACCCGAGAAAAACCGCTTGACTTCACGGGACAAAAGCAGTATGTTCTTTACGAGCAAGCGCTTCCGTCCCCTGATGCCGAGACTGCCGGGTCCGGCCTTAACCTTAACTTGATCGTATAGGAATTTCCATTTTTTATTTGGGGGTTGGTTCGGGATTTTGTAATCCCGAACCTTAGATGCCTCAAGGCTGAGCATCGGGATTACAAAATCCCGATGCAACAAAATTTTTGGATGGCACGCTATGATACGCCGTAACGTGTGCAAAGAACCTCCCTTTGAAAGTGGAGGTCTCACTTTCCCACTTTCTCACCGTCTCACTTTCTCGCTTTCTCACCGTCTCACAGTCAGGCTTTCTCACTTTCTTCCCTCCGTGGTGCAAACGAGTTGGAGCCGCTTATGTTCTGGATTAAACTGCTGAGCAAGTTCATCAAAACGCTGCATTCGGAAACAAATCCCACTCAGATCGCGCTGGGGTTTGCCTTGGGGGCCGTCGTGGGCCTGTCGCCCCTGTTCTCTCCTCAGAGTGTGCTGATTTTTTCGCTGATCCTGATCGTCAATGTAAATATCGGCGCGGCCCTCCTGAGCATCACGATATTCAAAAGCGTAGCCTGGCTGTGGGACGGGCCCGCCCATACGATTGGAAGCTATCTATTGCTCAATGCAACAAGCCTGAGAGGGATGTGGACCTCGCTGTATAATACCCCGGTGGTACCGTTCACGCGGTTCTACAACACGGTGGTATTGGGGAATCTAATCCTTGCGCTAATCGCCTTTATTCCCATTACGCTCCTCTCCCGCATGGGCGTGGTGTATTACCGAACCCATCTGATGGGAAAAATGGAGCAGTACAAAATTGTCAAAATTGTCAAAGGCACCAAATTCTACAAATGGTACCAACGGCTCAGACATTTTAGGGGAGCATGGTAAGCGCGGGTAAAAGACTTCCGAAGTCCTCCGTTGCATCGGGATTTTGGTATCCCGATGCGCTGCCTTTTGGAATCTGAGGTTCGAGTGAGAAAGTGCGGCCCACCGCCGGGTTTCTCCCTTTCTCACTTTCCCACTTTCACGTTAAAGCCGGGCCTTCGCCAAAACATCGGAGAAAAATGATGCGCTGGAAAGCATTCATAGCCGTAGCGATCCTCCTGACGGGCCTCATCGCCGGATACCTTTTCCTGTTGGACAGCCTGATGGAGAAGGCGCTCATCCGGAGCAGCGAGGCGATTTTCGGCGCTAAAGCCGAGGTGGACTTTTTCGACGTAAAACTCTCCGATCTCTCCATCGAGATCCGGGGGTATCGGGTAGCGGACAAAGACGCGCCGATGCAGAATCTCTTTGAAGTGGGCCGCATGCACGGGGACCTGCAGATCGTTCCGCTATTGGAAAAGAAAATCGTGATAAACGAACTCGCCGTGGAGAATATCAGCATAGGCACGCCGCGCACGATCAGTGGCGCGCTGGAACGTAAGGCCGATTCGGAAAAAGATAAGAAGAAAAAGAAGGCAAAGAAGGCATGGATTCCGAAGATCGAGATGGATTTCGATCTGAGCGCCGTGCTGGACGAATCCGGGTTGAAGCGTCGCATCGAGGAACTGACGGAACCGGACTCCTTGAAATCGTTTCGGTTGGTCCGGGAAGTCCGCGCGGAGT
The DNA here is from genome assembly GCA_030613045.1 of Candidatus Latescibacterota bacterium. Lineage (GTDB taxonomy): Bacteria > Latescibacterota > 4484-107 > 4484-107 > 4484-107 > 4484-107. Next base: position 3,737 of record JAUWMS010000205.1, read on the forward strand.
CCGACGTCCGGTATAAAAAGTGGGACGACAAGATAGAAAAACTGGATCCTCGTGACGAGTTGAAGGAGGCCGAGGCCGCAGTCCGGGAGGTGCGGCGGATCAAAAGCATCAAGAGCTTAGACGAGGCGATGGCCGTCCGAGAAAAAATAGACCGGCTGAATGAGGCCCGCAAAGCCCTCCAGCGCAAGTTAGACGACATCCGGGAAGCGCGCGGGGAGTTGAAGACGGACATGGCCTATTTCTCCGCGATTCCCGAACGAGCCAGGGCGGCCAAAGACGAAGACTACCGTCGGATATTGGAGCGCATCAACATCAAGCAGTTCGATGGATTTGACGCGGGAAATATGTCCAAAGCCCTCTTCGGGCCTTCCATTGCGCAGAAGGTCCAAACGGCGCGCACATGGATGGATCGGATCCGCCGCTTTATGCCGGAAAAGGAGGAGAAACAGCAGCAGAAAAGGAAAGCACGGGGCGTGGACGTTGCGTTCCCGAAGAAGAAGGCCTATCCGGGATTTCTGATCAAGCAAGCCATCCTGAGCGGCGAAACCAAACTGGCCAGGGACAGAGTGTGCGAGCTCTCCGGGCACATCAGGGGGATCACCTCAAATCAGGACCTGTACGGCGCGCCCACGACCTTCCTGATTCAGGGGGCCAAGTCCCGGGCCAAAGGCTTTGCGTTCGTCCTGGACGGCGCGGTGGACCATCGCGGGAAAAAGAGCACGGAGGCCGTCCAACTCGAGGTGTCCAAACTTTCTCTGAAAGGACTGAATTTTGGGGACAGCCCGTATCTCCCGCCGACCTTCGACGGCGGAGAGGGCGTCATTTCGCTGGATATGCGTTTCGATGCGGATGCCTATTCCATAAACCTCGACGCCCGGATGCAGCGCATTCGGTTTGTGAAACGCGCAGCCAGGGATGAGCTTCAGAATATCCTGAACGAGATCTACGACAACCTCGATCTGATCACGCTAGGCGGTCACGTCAAAGGCAGCGAGACGGGAACGGACACCCGATTGTCCTCCAATCTGGATCGCTATTTTAAGGAGCAAATCCGAACGATCGTGAAGCGAAAGGTGGCCGAAGCCAAAGCGCGGGCGCGGCGGGAATTGGATGCGCGCGTGGATCAGGTCCGTTGGGAGATCGAAAAAGAAATAACCATCCGTCGGCGGGAATTGGAAGGACGCATCGAGGCGAAAAAACGAGAATTGGAGCAGGAGATCGAAAAGGTCAGGACCGAGATGAAGAAACACCAGCAGATGGTGGAGGACCGCATCGGAGCGGAGAAGAAAAAGGCGGAGGAGGCGGTCCAAAAGGAAGTCGAAAAAGCGAAGAAAAAGGGGGAAGACGCCGTCCGGCAGGAGACGGAGAAGGCGAAGAAGAAATTAGAGAAAAAGTTGAAAAAGTTGTGGTAAGGGCAGCGCCCAAAGAGAGGGGCATTCTCGACGACTTTCGCAAAAGAGGATTTTGGGCGGATTTGTGAATAATTCCGGGTAGATGTCCCGTCAGGGACCGAATATTTTTAGCCTTAGAAATAGCTTCCCCCAGTCCCGTGAGGGACGAAATATCCACGGCATACACATCATGACGAAAGGCGCATTCGGAAGGTTATTGGATACATATACCGTCCCTACGGGACTGAGAACCGTTTTTTTTGATTATTTTGCTATAGCTATTTTGTCCCTAACGGGACAAAACCTGAATTATGCCATCAAGCGGACGTGCGGCAAACAGGCGATATCCCCATTAGCCATCAGCCCCGGAACAAAGGAGACGCACCATGTTTACCCATCCACTATCCAAAAACATCCTGAGCCTCGTTTTGGCCGTCGTCCTGTTTGGCCTGGGAACGGTTGGATATGCGCAGACCACGGAGGCATCCCAACGCGCATACGAACGCAAATCCGTCTCAAGTATTGACATGGTGTGGTTGGCCAGCCCGAGCGCACGCTCCCTGAAACCGAAGCAGGCCGACCTGCTTCTTTCGGCGATCAAACGACAGATCATGGGCGAGGAG
>JAUWMS010000174.1 GCA_030613045.1 Candidatus Latescibacterota bacterium
CATCGGATCGAAAAGCAACATACCAAAAAAAGGCGCACATGGCAAGAAAAATTTTCTCATTTGAGCCTTTTTTTTATAAGAATGGAAAAAATTTCCTAAGACCCTATCCGAGAATATTTAGCATACAGGGGATTTCCCCTGTTGGCAGCGCATGAGTTGCACTTAGCGCCCTTCGGGCGGGCTTTTGTAAGTCTTCGATAAGCAAAGCGTGTTTTCTATCAGGAATCCAGGAAACCAGGAGAGGGCCAAGGTCCATTACGTAGGCATTGTCTTTCTCCTAACTTCCTGGCCTCCTGATTGGAAGGGATTTTGCCCGGAAACTGAATTAAACAAAAAAATGAAAATTTCTATACGATCAAGTTATGCGCTGCGGACTACTCGTCCTTTCTCCTTTGACACCGCGCTCCGTGCAAAAAGAAAAAACCCGGCCTGCTCGGATGGATCGTTCCGTCTTTCTTCGATCCAACGAGGCCGGGTTTTTCGTCTTTTGATCATCCAAAAGCTCAGGCAAACAATTCAACCGTTTTCTCGGCGATGTTCTCTCCGAGCTTCACGCAGCGTTCGGCGTAGAGACCTTCCGGGCGTCTTGCGGACACCGCTCCGAAGTGCAGAAAGGGAGCGCCTTTCGTAATCCCTCCGGAATAGATGAGCATCCCCCGAACCAGCATCGCGGCGATCAGCGTCAACTCCGCGAAGTCCGCCCCGCCGCCTCCGGGCCAGTTCTGGGAGGCAAAGACGCCGCCCAATTTTCCGTCCAGCTTCACCCGGATCTCGTCGAGGACGCGCTTCATCTGCCAACTGATCGTGCCTTCGTACGTAGGCCCACCGAAAAGCACGGCCTTCGCCTCCGCAATGTAGGCTTCGTCCAACTCTTCTATGGACATCATCTTAGCTTCAACGTCCGACACCTTCCGGCATCCCTCTTCGATCAGTTCCGCCATGCGCTTCGTGTTCCCGGTCTCCGAATGATAGACGATAGCGATCTTGATCATAGTGGACTCCTTTCGCAGGATTTTCTTAACGGTCCGCTCAGTGGCTTCGGAAGCGACAAAAAGCGCGGGTACGAATGGTCCGCACGCCTCTGACTGCGCATCAGATGCGCTCGCCGCCCTCTTCGCCAAGTGCATGTTTGAGCGCCGTCAGCGCCACCTCCAACTGCTCGTCGTCCGGCTCCTTCGTGGTGATCTTTTGAAGCCATAGTCCGGGCGCAATGAGGCACCTCATAATTTTGTGGTCGCTTTTTTTTCCGGAAAACTTGAGCAATTCGTACGAAGCGCCCGCCACCAAAGGCAAAAAGGTGAAATGCGTGAGAAAACGCTGCCATAGATTCTGGGTGTGCCCGAAGACCTCTACAAAAAGCGCATCGGTCACAGAAAAAACGAGGATAGCCAACACGGCTACGATGAGGATAAAACTGGTGCCGCACCGGGGATGGAGCGTACTGTACTTCCGGGTGCACTCGACGGTTAGTTCTTCTCCGGCTTCGTATGCAAAAACACTCTTGTGCTCCGCGCCGTGATATTCGAAGATCCGTCGGATCTCCTTCCAGCGGCTGATGGCCCAGAGATACGCCAAAAAGATCGCGATCCGGATTCCTCCGGCAATGAGATTGAATCCCAGCGCGCCCCGTGAAGCGTGAAGCAGTTGAGCCGCGAGAAGCGGAAGAAAGAAAAACAATCCCACTCCCAACGCTAAGGCGAGGACCAGCGAGCCGCCCAAAAGGAGCTCGTCGAAGAACACCTGCCGCTTCGTACGCGGGTTGTCCTCCTTTTTTTGCTCCTCCTCCTGCGCCTCCTTCATCGCCACGTCCGCCGAATAGCTCAACGTCCGGATGCCGATGACCAGCATCTCAAAAAAGGAAACAGCGCCTCGCAGAATGGGGATATTTAAGATCTTGTACCGTTTGGACAGCGCAAGATAGGGATCGACTTTAACCGTGATTTTTTTATCCAGCGTTCGCACGGCCGTGGCTATGGCCTTCGGGGCGCGCATCATGACCCCTTCGATGACCGCCTGGCCGCCTACGGATTGAGGCTTGGATGACATGGTTCCTCCGAGGTTGAAACGTAAAACGTGAAACGTGAAAGGATTCGCACCACGCGAAATTCTTTGCTATCTCTGCCACGAGAAAGGAAAAAGGGCGGCTTCTCCGAGTCTGCTTATGTGCAGACTCCCGAAGCCGCCCTCACATGCGCGCTGGTTAAACTTCCATTTTTTCTTCAGCTTTTGCTTCCGCCTCTGTTTCCTTTTTGGCTTCGGCGTCCGCCAAGCCGTATTTCTTTCGGAAGCGCTCCACCCGACCGGCGCTATCCACCAGTTTTTGCTTTCCCGTAAAGAAGGGATGGCAGTTGGAACAAATTTCCACCTTCAGGGTCTTAACGGTAGATCGTGTATGCACCACATTGCCGCAACTGCAAGTGACCGTGGTGTCTACATATTTTGGATGAATGCCTTTTTTCATAACTATTTCCCTTTCATGGAAAAAGTGTCAACAGTAGTTTTTCCCTTCATTGCTCATTTACCAGTTCCGTGAACATGCCCCGTGCCACTTTCGACTTGACAAACACGCCATCGGACTTCCTGAACCAGAACGTCTGACTGAAAAAACTGGAAAGCATCCCAGTCAATCCCCATTTAACTCTCATGGTCTCAATCTGTTCCCCGTTCACTACAATGGTTTCAGTGCCCTGATTCTCCGCCTTCATTTTGTATTCGGAGAGATTATCCGGTCGAAGTGTCCAAAACTCCTGAGACTTCTCGCCGGACCGGACAAATTCCGAAAGTCCCAAGGCAGGGTGGAAGAAGAAAGGGTGGCCGTCAATGTTTATCCTTTTATCTATTTCTTTTCCTCTATTCCTGCCCTTGATCAAAAGGTGATCGCCTTTTCTTTCACCCACATACTCCGTCTCTCTTTTTGGATCGGAGACGTTCCAGCTTCGGACGGCATAGTCAGAACTTAGGACGTGCTCCACCTTATCCCCATTCGCTTTGCCCTTCCATTGCGCCAGGATCCTATCAGAAGCAAGATTCCCGATGTGAATGGACATTTCGGTGGGGGGGACTCCGGCTTTTTCCTTATACACTTTATAGAAAAGCGTTTTTTCCGCATGCACGGAACCACTCATCAAGAACAGAGCAAGTAGTGTTATGAGTGGCTTCATAGGGGACTCTTTCACTATCAAAAGTTTGATTCCAAGCGAAACGTTCGCAAAAATTTCTTCTCCGCGTATCTTTGCGTCTTCTTTGTGACCTTTGCGCTTTGAGGAGTGCAGCGTGACAGCAGAAAACCCGTTGTTCACCTTGCTGTCACGCTGTCATTTGTCGGAGTGCTCAGAACCGATACCCCACACTCACGTTAAAAATATGAGCCGTGGTGTCATAGTCGCCATTCAGAAGTCCGGCGTATGCAGGCTCCGCGTTTTCGCTCGTCCGCTCCGCAAACAGCACCACAAAATACGCCAGATCAATGTCCATATTGCCGAGTGTGTACCCCATGCCCAATGCCACGTTATTCCGATTTGCCCCGGGCAGCGTGGCGCTGAGGTGCTCGTCCTGGAGCGGCGATTGATCGTACCCGTATCCGGCCCTCAGAGCAAGCACGTCGCTGAACTGATATTCAGCGCCGAGGCGGAGTATGAACGTGTCCTTATAATCCTGGATGAGCGCGGACGCTTTCGTCGGAGCCGCCGGATTGCCAAAAGGAGTTTCAAAGGTAATGGCAATGCTGTCCGCTCCGGACCATCCGAACCAATTTACATCAGCGGCGAAGGTCCATTTTTCCATCGGCATATAGGAAATCCCTGCCGCGAGAACAGAGGGCATATGCATCTCAGCGCCGCCTCCGCCGCTGGGGAAGAGCGCCGCAAAGGGGGCAGGCGCTGTAAACTCGACGTCGCCGTCGTATTCGATGTCGGCCGAATGGCGGTAGGAAAGGCCCAATTGGACCTCTTCAGAAGCCTTGAACAGCAGACCGGCATTGAAGCTCATCGCATCGCCGGCGCCGGTGAGTTTCAGATCGGTCTCGCCCAAAAGTTGGTACGGGGGTAGCGGGTTCATAACCGGAATTTTGCTTCCCAATTCCACAGTGGAGATAATGTAATCAAATCCCACGGCGAGCGAAAGCCGCGGCGTCGCTTGATAGGCGATGGTGGGATTGAGGTAGAAGGTTTGCAGTTCGGTCTTCACGGCCGCGTATTTACCACTCCAGTCTTCGGGCCACTCGGTTCCCAGTCCGAACGGGGTGAAAAAGCCAAAGCCCGCCGTGAGCTTTTCGTTGATCTGATAGGTCGCATAGAGATGCGATGGAGTATACAGTTGACTTTCCTGATCGGTTTTTACACCCGAAGCGCTGGTAAATGAACCCATCGGCTTGATGAGCGCTGTTCCCAGCCCGATTTGAAGCCCCGCATTGTCCGTGATTCCCGCCGGGTTGTAGAACACAGCGGATGGGCCCTCGGCAATCGCCGTATAAGCCCCGGCCATCCCGATTGCACGTGCGCCGTGCTCGTAGATTTCATACCCTCCCGCAAAGGCGAGCGTACACGACAACAGGAAAAACAAAAAAACCAAACCCAGAACAGAACCGTTTCGTTTCATCCTTTACCTCCTCTGCTTGATGGTGAATATATGGAGGGATTGATCTTCCCTCCGCGAACCTACGCCTGCTTCAGACCATTACGCACACTCAGAAATCCTACGTTCAGCGAGTGACAGACTCCGCTCCTGCGAGAGCCTTTTCTCATTCTTCTACTTGAGCGCGAACGACCCCTATGCCGGCACCGGTGCGGCTCTTACTTCACGAAATGGTGCTGGACGGGATCGGTTTGGCCGTCGGGCAGGAATTCCATATAGCATACCTTCAGCACTAATATCTTCATCCACGTCTGGCCAGTGCACCCCTTCGCCGTCCCCAATAATCTCATAATTCGCCCGTTGTTCACGGGTGGCCTCCGACAGTCGCCACGACCAAACCAACGGAACGCTGATCGTACGTCCATCGGTCAAGCAAGCTGCAATCGTATCATCCGTAACGCGAATGCCTTGAATGAGTGCCTCTGTCCTATCCACAGTGTTCATATCTGTAATATAATTCGACGATCAAGATGATATGATCCCAAGAATGGCTCTAAAGTACCCATTTTCTTCAAAAAAAGCAACCTTTTTTTGCACGCTCCCCTTTTTTTCGTTCCCACGCAGGATCGTGGAAACGAGGAGGTGAACCCCCCACTCACCATTCACCTCTCACCACTCACGAGCCGTTATTTCTACGAACTCATCGTCTCAACAAATTCCTTATTCGACTTCGTGCCCCGCATCCGCTTCAACAGAAATTCCATCGCCTCAATAGGGGACATCTGATACAGCAATTTTTTGAGAATCCAGACCCGGTTCAGCACGTATTCCGGAAGCAACAACTCCTGCCTTCTCGTTCCGGATTGGGTGAGATCAATCGCCGGGAAAACGCCTCGGTTGCTCAGGTCGCGATCCAACTTTAACTCTAAGTTCCCCGTGCCCTTGAACTCCTCGAAAATTACCTCGTCCATCCGGCTGCCCGTTTCCACGAGAGCGGTCGCCATAATGGTCAGGCTGCCTCCTTCCTCGATGTTCCGCGCGGCTCCGAAAAAACGCTTGGGCCACTGAAGCGCGTTGGCATCCACCCCGCCGGAGAGCACCCGCCCGCTGTGCGGCATCACCGCGTTGTTCGCCCGCGCCAGACGGGTGATGCTGTCCAACAGAATCACCACGTCGTGCTGATGCTCCACGAGGCGCTTGGCCTTTCCCAACACCATTTCCGCCACCTGTACATGCCGGTCGGGCGGTTCATCGAACGTGGAGCTGATCACTTCGGCCTTCACCGAACGCTCCATATCCGTGACTTCTTCCGGTCGCTCGTCAATGAGCAGCACGATCAGTTTCACCTCAGGGTGATTTTGGCTGATGCTGTTGGCGATCTTCTGAAGCAGAATCGTCTTCCCCGTGCGCGGAGGCGCCGCGATCAGGCCCCGTTGCCCTTTCCCGACGGGACACAACAGATCCATAATGCGCGTGGACAACTCGTTCTCGAATTCCAGATTGAACTTCTCTTCGGCATACAGGGGCGTCAGATTGTCGAAGAGAATCTTCTG